>NZ_WPCB01000090.1:0-5872 GCF_009741785.1 Haloarcula sp. CBA1122 | reverse complement strand
CTCACCGCAGCGGCGCTGGCGGTTACCATGCTGGGAATCATCCGCCTGCCGGTCGCCTGGGTCGCATCCCGCCCAGTTGCGGTCCCGGCGTGGCTCGGCCCGCAGGTCGTCGACCTCTTCGCGTACTCGCTGGCCGAACAGGGCATCTGGCTGGCCTTCGCCGTCTCGAACGCCTCGCGGCCGGCCTCGCCGCGGCCTGGTTCCTCCGCGGGACGTGGCGCGAGGCCGACCCCCCGGGCCGGCAGCGAACCGGCCATTGCAGACGACTGATGGCACAATCGAGACAACCGCAAAACGTTCTAAAATCGCGTTTCAGCGCCGTTCGGCCCGCTCGAAGCGCTCGTCCGTGAGGTACACGTCGCCGTCCCGAACCGTGACCTCGATACTGTCGAGGGCGTCGCCGGCGCAGGGGCCGTGCGTGCAGACGCCGTCGTCGCGTTCGAACTGCGCGCCGTGCTTGTGACACACCAGACGGTCGCCCCGCACAATCGCGCCCCGGCCCGGGTCGAGCGGGACTTCGGGCTGGTGGGGACAGGAGTTGCGCCAGGCGGCGACGGCGTCGCCCGAGCGGTGCAGGATGCAGTTGACGCCGCGCCGGCCGTCGCGCGCCTCGAACACGAGCGTGCTGTCGGTCGCACCGAGTCGAGTTCGGCGATGCAGCGCGGGTCGTCGTTGCCGTCGGGCGACTGCTCGTCGTCGCCCCCAGCCGCCTGCCCATCGTCTCCAGTGCCGGAAAAACTGAATCGGACGGTTGCGTCGCCGGCTTCGACCTCGCCACCGTCGTCGTGGATACGGACCGATTCCGACTCGTCGTCGGTGTCAACGGTCACGTCCACGGGGTCGCTCATAGCAATGGGTCAGCGGCTGACACACATAGCGATGTCGAAGTCGGTCGCAACGTGCCGGTTGCAAAACTGAGTTATGTCAGCCCCTCGGAAGGTCGGTATGGACCGAGACGACGTTTCCGTCGAAGTGGAGGTCGAGGTAGCGGTAGATACAGCGGAACTGGAAGCCGAAGTCGAAGACATGGCGGAGTTCGAAGCCGAACTGGAAGGCAAGGGCGTCGAAATCGAACTTGAGGCCGAAGTCGAGTTCGCCGAACACGACGAACACGAGGAGATGGACGAGACAGAAGACGAGACGGCGGCCTCCGAAACCGGCGACGAGATGGACGAGACAGAAGGCGGCGACGAAGACCAGGAGTAGTCGCGGGCAGCAACGGACGTGGGGCAGGGCACCCCCAGGAGCGCGGGTGAACTGCTGTCAAATCACAGGTGCGTATCGGCCTCAGCAGTGAATCTCGGCAGCGCTGTGACCGATAGAATTCGGTCTATGTTCATCGATATCAGCTGTCGCGACTGATTCACGATGTCACTACGGCCTGACCCGTGACTTCCTGTCAGAATGCGCACTGAAACTTTTTTCTCAGAGTACTTACTAATTAGCGGTGGCTACGAACAGGCACACGATGCACGACACGCCACACGTTATCGGTATCAGCGGAAGCCTCCGCGACGACAGCGGAACCAGAATCGCCGTCCAGCGCGCCCTCGACGCGGCAGTGGGGGATGGTGCAACGATCGAGCACATCGACCTCCGGGAGTGGGACCTCCCGCTGTTCGACCCCGACGCGGGTGAGGCCGACTCCGGTGACGGTCCGGAACTCGCCGCCCGTGTCCGCGAGGCCGACGCCCTGGTCCTCGGAACTCCCGTGTATCACGGCACCATCGCCTCACCACTGAAGACGGCGCTTGACTACTGCAGTATTGACGACGTCGAAGGGGCGACCGTCGGTATCCTCGCAGTGGCCGGCGGCGGGTTCCCCACGCCGACGCTACAGCATCTTCGCGCCTCTGTACTGGAGTTGAAGGGCTGGCCGCTTCCGCAAGCCGTTGCCATCCCCGAATCGTGGGCCGCCTTCGAGGACGGACACATCGCCGACGAAGACATCGCAGCGCGCGTCGAGAAACTGGGCTCAAACGTCGTCGCGTACACGGGTGTTGCGGACCGACGCGAAGAAACAGAACAGTCGGAACTGGCGACCGGCGACTGATACTGTTGACTGTCCCTTCGTGAAGACAGTCGCCAGCTCGGGGTGGCAATATTCGTCAGGGGAGTACAGCCAACAGTATGACTCACTCGAACCAGTCGACGAAACTGCCCTCCAGCAGCGTCTCCTCCTGATGGCGGATGTAGGTGGCCTGCATCCCCCAGATCGCTTCGGCCAGCGGGACGTTCTCCTCGACGCGGCGGCGGACGTAGTCGTGTTTCCAGCGCGCGGGCGTGAGCCGGCGGTCGACGCGCTCGCGTAGCGGCCGGATGTACCCATGGGCTTCCTCCGCCGAGAGGCCGCGCTGTTCGAGGCCCTCGCGTGCGTGCTCGAACAGTTCGCCGTATATCTCCTCGGTGCTGGTCGTCGTTGCCCCGTCAGCGGTGATCCACTCGATTTTCGCCCGGAGGCCGCTCCGAGCGGCGGCGTAGAAGTTCCGCTTCGCCGTCTCCCAGTCCAGCGACCGGATGGGGTGTTCGAGCTGTGGCAGGCTCTCCATCAGGCCGGCGAAAACGGCCGCGAACCCGATTGCGTCGTCGACGGTCGGCTGTGCGGCCAGCGGGCGGAACTCGATGCGGGCGTTGGCCGCCGACCGCGTCGGCCCCTCGAACACCGGCCTGACCCATCGCCAGTACGAGCCGTGCTTGTGCCGGAAGTGAACGAAGTCGTCGTCGAAGCGGGTCCCCGACTGCAGGTCGACCGGGACGATAGTGTCGTCAGCGACGATGTCGTCGATAGCCTCCTCGACGGAGTCGAAATCCGGCGGGAAGCAGACTTTCGGTGGCGTCGAGTCGCCGTCGGGCGGATTGAGGACCGACTCGAAGACGCCGATGCGGTTCTCCATGTTCGCCCCGGCGACGATTTCGGGGTCGGGCGCGTCGTCGTAGAGGTCCGGCGGGAAAAACGGCGAGTTGACGCCGAGTGCCAGCAGCGGCGCGGCGATGCGGAGCGCGTAGGTGAAATACTCCGGCAGGTCCGGGGCGTGGGGAATCTGGTAGTGGGGTTGAATCGAGGTGATGAGCGACTCCAGCATCACCGTCTCGGCCTGTAGCGAGACGTGTGGCGCATCGATCTCGAACGCCGAGGGGTAGTCGGTGTTGGCCATCGTGTGATAGCGGACGGAGTCCGACATGTTCGTCCCGATGCGGACGCCGCTCTGTTCGACGCAGTCACAGAGGTACTCCCGGGCCGTCTCGCCGGCGGGCGGAACGGTCCACATGCCATCAGAGACGAGGCGGATACCCTCGTTGCGTACCCGTTGCTGGGCCGGCATCAGCGACGCCTTCAGTTCGTTGCGCTGGGCCGCCAGCCCGTGGGTGTTCAACGGCTGCGGGCTCGTCTGCATCTCGGCGTTGTGCAGGCCGAGTTCCTTTTCGAACCCGATGAGTTCGAGCAACTGACGCGGGACCCGCTGGAGCGCGTCGGTCTGCTCATCGACGGCATACAGCTCCAGCTCCATGCCGACGATCGCCTCCGAGTTGTCGAAGGTCCCGCTCCGGACCGCGGATTTGAGCGCTTCGGCTTCCTCGCGGGCCCGTTCGTTGAACGACTCGCTGTCCGCTGCAAGCACCTCGGCCACCCGGTCTGCCAGTTCCGAAGCCGACATAACTCCGGGTTTGCAGTCACGGGTGTTAAGCGTGCCCCAGACAGTACGGGAGAAGCGAGAGCAGGGGTTCCACACACGACACCGACTCGCCAGCATCGGTCCCAACTCAGCGAGAGAACGGTAGTCACGCACTCACAGCAGCTCGCCGATGTCGCTCATCGTCTCCCCTAACGGGTCCCGTTCCGCAGTTGTGAGCGCCCCCTCCACTGCATCGCGAGCTGCGGGCAACGGCTCGTGCGTTTCGATGTACACCGCCAGGGCAAACTCCTGTTCAGTTACGTCAGCGAGTGCGATGGCATCGCTGCGAGAGAGGTCCCCGGCGAGCCAATCGGCAATTATCTCACGGCCCTGTGGGCGACCGGTGACACTTGCTCACGACGAGATGGAGCGTCTTGGCGGCCATCACAGGCGCAACACCGGCGGCGCGGCCCGCATCGCCGACGCTCTTGCCGGCTGCGTAGGCCTCGACGACGGTCGCCGCTGTCGCCGCCGAGCACGGGAGGTCGTCGGCCACCGGGGCCAATCGCTCCGGGAGCGGGGCGTCCGTCTCGTCGACGGCAGCGACGCCGCGATCACGCTGGTGGGTCGTGACCTCGACACCGGCAGCGATATCCGACAGCGTCATTGAAATTTCATTCTTTGGGCCGGAATTTAATGCTGTCGGTATACCGATAGGCGCGGGTGTCGAACCCGATAACTACCTACCGGTTACCGGTCGGCAGTTGCATCGAAAACCGCCCGGAAACCCGTCTTTGCATCGGTTTTTTAACCCCTCGCCCAGCCGTAGGTGGGAACATGAGCACGACGGTAACGCAATGTCCGGAGTGTAACGGGTCGGTCAAACAGCAGGGTGTCGAGTCGGTCTGTGGCAGCTGTGGACTGGTCGTCGGCGAGGACGCCATCGACCCCGGACCGGAGTGGCGGTCGTTCGACGATGACGACACTGACCGGGCACGCACAGGCGCGCCATTGACACGGTCGCGTCACGACCGCGGTCTCTCGACGAAGATCGGTCGGTCGACGCGGCTGAAAGGACGCAAGCGCCGTCAGTTCGCCCGCCTCCGCCGCGAGCACAACCGCGCACAGATCAGCTCGAAACGCGAGCGAAACAAGGTGTACGCCTTCACCGAGATCCGGCGTATCATCAGTTCGATGTCGCTCTCGGACGCGATCCGGGACCGGGCCTGCGTGCTGTTCGAATCCGCACAGAACGAGGACCTGCTTCAGGGGCGAACGCTGGAAGGATTCGCGGCCGCAGCTATCTATGCCACCTGCCGGACTGAAGGGGTCGCCCGAACCGTCGACGAGCTCTGTACCGTCGCCAAGGCGACTCAGTCGGAGCTTCGCGCGGCCTACGACGCTCTGAACAGGGAGCTCGGGCTGCCAACCGGTCCGATTGACCCACGCGAGTACGTCCCTCGGTTCGCGACGACACTGGACCTGCCGACGGCGGTCCGCCAGCGCGCGGAGGGGCTCGTTGACGAGGCACAGGACCGTGGGCTGGTCAGCGGCCGCAATCCGGCCGGCGTCGCGGCGGCGTGTCTCTACACCGCGGCCCAGGAACGGGACGTGGCGCTCACGCAGGCTGAGGCGGCGGAGACGGCGGACGTGACGCCGGTCACGCTACGGGGAACCTACACCGAGCTACAGGAGTAGACGGCGTCAGCGAGCGATTCGAGCGAGCGCCGCGCTGGCGTGTCCGGCGCTGTTTCCCGAAGCGGCTGTCCGTGCGCCTGCGCCGTCGCCAGCGGCTCGCTCTCCGGGACAGCGACGGTCGGTGCACCGAACCGGTCCGTGACGGCCTCGGTCGCGGGGTTCGGACCGGCACGGTTGAGGACGACCCGACAGAGTCCGGCGTCGAGTTCACGGGCCAGCGCTCGGACCCGGAAGGCGTCAGCGAGCGCCGCGCCCTCCGGCGTCGTGACGAGTACCGCAGCGTCGGCAGCAGCAAGGGGTAACCCCACGTCGGCGTGCATCCCCGCCGGCGAGTCTACGATGACCCAGCGATAGGTCCGCTCCAGCGCGGCGAATACGTCCGTGAGGCCCTGCAAGTCGGCGCTTCGAGCGCCGGCCAGCGTCCGCCCGCAGGGAACGAGGGTCACGGGGCCGGTCTCACGGACAGCCTCGTGCGGGTCGGCGCGGTCGGCGAGCACGTCGTGCAGGTCGGGGCCGTGACTGGACGGGAGGTCCGCCATCCCCGAGGTCGCCGTCCGACG
>NZ_WPCB01000083.1:0-8266 GCF_009741785.1 Haloarcula sp. CBA1122 | reverse complement strand
CGCCCGAGTCGTCGACCGCGACGGCGAGGCCGTGCCGGCGAGTGCGGCGGCTGCCATCCGCGAGGCCCGTGTGGCCGCGGACAACATCGGGACGCTCGTCGAGCGGCAACAGGGCGGTTCCGGCGAGTTCCAGCCCCGACTGACCCAGTACCAGTTCAATGTCCCAGGGTGGCTCGTTTCGGTCGGCGACGACGCCGTGGCGAAGGTCGGCCCCTCTATCCTCACCGGGCGGGCCGCGCTGGCGCTCAAGACGACTGTCGGCGCGGGCTATCTGGGAACAGTTGGAGCCGTCCAGAACGCGGTCGATCTCGTCAGCGAGGAGTTGGACCTCGATGCGAGGGACACGAAACCCGAATAAAGTACCGCAAAAACCGTAGATCGGCGCGTCAGTCCTCGCCGTCCGCGGTCGCGTTCCCGAGCACGTCGTCGGGTTCGATCCAGATGACGAACTCGTCTTCGCCGTCGCGGTCGACGACGCCGTTGATGTACTCGCCGTCGACTGGGGCGGTGTTCACTTCAGATTCGGCGACGGGGACGACCTGTCGGACCTCGTCGACGATCCAGCCCATCGCGCCCTGTTCCTCGAACACACCTGCGTCGAAGACGACGATGAGATTCTCGGTCCCATCGCTGTCGATGTCCATCATCTCCTTGGGGTTGAGAATCGTCGTAATCTGCCCGCGGAGGTCGACGACGCCCTCGACGTAGTCTTCGGTGTTGGGAACGCGGGTGACCGTTTCGCGCTTGACGATCTCCTCGACGTAGTCGATATCGAGACAGTAGTACTCGTCACCGAGCGCGAACTCGAGTACCCGGACCAGTTCTTCTGTCTGGGTCGCGTCGTCGTCGATAGCCGCGGCGCGAGCGCCACCCTCGGTCGTGGCGGTGTTGTCCGACGCCATCGCCTCCTCGATGAGTTCCTGGTCCGGCAACTCAACGCCGGTCGGTCCCTGCATCGGGCTGGCCGACGCCGACAGGTCGTCCGTCGGCTGGTCGGCACCACCGGCGGCGACGTTCTCGGGAGTTACCTGGGCGGAGGCCTCTGCCGCTCGCTGTGCGGCGGCCATCGCGTCAGTGTCGCTCTGATCAGTCGTTGCGCCGTCGGAGCCAGTATCGCTACCGCCATCGTCGGTGGCCTGTTCATCGGCAGTAGCCGTTTCGTCAGCCGCGTCATCGCTGGCGGCCGCTGAGTCCGTGGTGGCTACCTCGGTTGCTGTCTCCTCGGTTTCGCCCTCGTCGGTGGGCTGCTCACCGGAGCCGTCCGCGGAGGCGTCGTTTGTCTCCTCAGTGTCGTCGGTAGTTTCTGCCTTGTTCCCCTCGCGCATCTGCCGGATGCGCTCCGCCCTGTCCATACGTTCGTCGTCACTCATGCTGGTACCTCTGTGTCGGTAAAGCCGAACTGCTCGTCGAGTTCAGCGGCGATGTCCTCGAAGACAGCCGCCATGTCACACGATTCCTCGGTCGCGAAGATAGACTGGCCGGCACTGAACGCCCGCTGAAGCGCCACCCGTTTGCGGACCTCCCAGACGGGACTGTCCGGGAACGCCATGTTGAACCATTCGAGCATCGTCTCGTCCTCGGACGTGGTCTCGACCCGATTGGCGACGACGCCGAGTGTGTTGATCGACGCGTCGGTCTGGCGCTCCATCGCGGCCATCTGATCCATCAGCAGTTCGATGGCTCGCTCGGAGGTCGCTTCAGTCAGTGCGGGAATGAGGACGTTCTGTGCGGCGTACATGCCGGTGTCAGTCAGCTTCCCGTAGAACGGCGGGCAGTCGATGATAACGTAGTCGTACTCGGCATCGAGCGTCGACAGCGCCCGGTCGAGCGTGTCGAGCGCGTGTGACCCCGTGACCATCTCCGGCGTGATGTTGATCGCGAACGAGGCCAGCGCGGCCTGATCGATATCTCCGCCCTGGGTGTTGACCCGGGCGATGAGGTCGGCGATGGTCAGTTCGTGCTCGGCCTGGAGCATATCGATGCTGGAGGGGATCACGTCCATCTCCTCGCCTTCGCAGATAAGCTCACCCAGCGCCGATGGGTCGCCAGTCAGTGCGTCGAACAGCGTCGGCGGGTCGGCGTCGTACGCCTCGACGAGGCCCACGCCTTCCGTGGCGTTGCCCTGGGGATCGAGGTCGATAAAGAGGACGTCCCGGCCGCGGTCGTTCAGTGCACCGGCTACGTTGATAGCAACTGTCGTCTTTCCGGTCCCGCCTTTCGCGTTGGTCACACAGAAGCGGGCTGGACCGGTTTCTGATTGCCGGTTCATCATCCAAGTATCCACAGGTCGACTCCGAGCCACTATAAAAATGTGGTCCCGATTATCAACGTCGCAACTGGGGGACGGAACGCGGACGAGACAGAAACACCCGCGAGCGTGTGCATGACGGCCGTCTGACGGTGTGCAAGATTTATGATTGTGTAGATTGAAGGGTCAGTATCATGACCATCAACCCGCGCGATTACGACCTCGACGAGTTACGGAAGATGGCTCGTCAGCGGGGGAACGGGATGAGCGACGAAGACGTCCCGGACCCGACGGGCCTCGACATGGGGCTTGACGACTCCGACGAAGAGGTGCTTGCGGGGAGTTCGTTCCGCTCCGGGCTGTACCGTGAACTGCTGCCGTTCCTCGGCGGCGACGCCAACGAGAAGCCCTATCTCGAAACATTGCCCGAGACCTACGCCGCGGAGTTCGTGGTCTTCGAGTGGCTGGAGTTCCTGCTGATGCACTCCGGGTATCAGGGGGCCGACGAAGCGCTCGATTACTACCGCTCTATCGACTGGATCACCGAGGACGTACAGGACAACCTCTCGGACTATCTGCTCGGCATCGACGAGTCGGCGACGAACGACGACAACGAACTGAGCGTCGACGACCACATGCTGAGTCTCGTCTACGTCGCGAAGCTCACTGCGATGACGTAACGCTCGTTTTCAGCACCAGCTCTTTCCTTCGAATCCCTGCTACCGAGGGGGTTTCAGTATCAGCCACCTGAGAGGACAGCTATCAGTCCTGAATACTAGGGAGAGGATATATATCGGGCGGTCGACAAGGACGACCGTATATGAGTGACGAGGATGCGGACGACGGCACCGGGTCCGAATCGGACGCCGGTGTGTCGTCGGACGGCGCTGCCGCTGTTCCGGTCGGGGTCAAACTCGGGAGCACCCGGACCGTCATTGCCCTGCCGGGCGAACACGGCACGGAGAACCGAATCATCAAGACACTGACGTGCATGGCGACGTACGAGGACGCCCTGACCGGCGAGGAGAAGATCCTCTACGGCGAGGAAGCGGCCCGCGAGTATCCGGACCGCGTCGAGTACATGCTTCGGTCGGGACTCCCCGAGGACGCCGACCGGGCCGAGATGACCAAGACGTTCTTCGAGGCGATCATCGAGGAGCATGACATTCCGGCAAACAGCGGCGTCGTGTACGCCATCCCGACTATCGACAACCCGACCGGGCTGGAGAACCTGCAGAACGTCATCGAGAACTCCTCGATCGGGCTGGAACTCGTCGAGAGCTATCCGGAGTCGCTGTGTGGCTCCATTCCGGCCTTCGGTGACGACCTGGAAGCCATCGACGAGATCTTCGTCGCCGTCAACATGGGGTCGACGAACCTCGAAGCCTCCGCGTACCGCCGCGGTGAACAGCTCTCTCCGTTCACGACGGGTGCGGTGACCGGGAACGAGGTCGACCGGATGATCGCCAACTACGTCGAGGAGGAGACCCAGGGCCGGGTCAACATTGACAATCAGACTGCCCGCGAATATAAGGAGGAACACGCCGACTTCGTCGATTTCGAGCCGTTCACGGACATCATCCAGCAGCCCGGCGGCGGCTCACACGAGTTCACCATCGAGCGCTCGGTGATGGACGCGGTCAACGAGTACCTCGACGATGCTGTCGACGAACTGGCGAACACGTTCTTGCCGGAGCTGGCGAACGACTACATGAAGGTGTACCAGCTAGCACTGGACCGGCCGATCGCTATCACCGGCGGCATGGCCTGTATCCCCGGCATCGTCGACGAGTTCGAGGAGCGACTCAGTGCGGAGCTGAACCGCGACATCGAAGTCATCGCCGCCGACGAACCGGACGTCGCGCCGACCATCGGCGCACAGCGGATCGCGGCGCGTCTCGTCGAGACCAACTAGGGGTTCCGCCAGCAGTTCAGCCACCGTTCGATTCTGGGCTCAGACTGTGCCATTTCGTGACCACGATCGGTCGAGAGCAGTTCGAATACGTCAGTGTCGATTCCGAGACGGGTCGCGTCGGTCGAGAGACCACCACCCTGTCGCTCCTGAGACGAACCCCCGCTGAGACGGGTACGTGGCATGTGGCCAAGTACGGAGACATGATACCTAAAGCCAAGTCAGACAGCCGTCTGCCGGCTGACGCACGGTAGGGAGTCACGGCGTAGTCGACAGGGCTGCCGTGACCGAGGAACAGCAGCACGATATGCACCCAAACCAGATTAATTTACCACAGCGATATCAGAATAGATAAGTGAATATCAAGTCCTAAGGCCTATTCTACCCGGTAATGGGAAAAATTATCAACTTAGATAATTTCGAGGGAGATCCGCCCGACGTTCTCACCGGCACCGGTTCGGGCGGACTCCTCTCGGCCGGATATCTCCACGATGGGCCAGCACTGGGAGCCGTCGACGACGACGAGACGGCGCAGTTCGCCCTCACCAGTCGCAAGCACGGCATCGAAATCGGCACGTCGGAGTCCGGTGAGACGGTGCGACCAGGAAGTAACTACCGGATGATCGGGATCGTGACTGACAAGCGGTTCCTGTTGCTGGTGGGCGACGACGACGGCGACACGCGGTTCGCCATCCCACACGTCGATATCGACCAGATTTCGGGTGACCGGTCGCTCGGACACGGCCGGATCACGTTTCGGCGATGTGGCGACACGGAGTGGCAGGTCCACTGTGGCAAGCAGGGACTCGTGGACCTGACGGCGTATCTCTCGCACGCGTCACAGGCGTGGGTTCGCGTCGAGAACATCCTGGACGAGGTCAAGCGGATCCTCGTGACTGCGACCGAACAGCGCGACCGAGGGGACCACGAGCAGGCACTGGAGTCGGTGCTGGAAGCCGGGGACCGACTCGACGCGGCCGGCGAGACGGCCACCGAATTCGGGCCGCCCGGAGACGCGAATGCGCTCGAAAGGCGTGTCGCGACGGTACGGGAGCGCCACGTCGCGACACTCGCGGAAGTCCGCCGCAGCCGTGCCCGAAGGGCGGTCGACACCGGTGAGAAGCACTGGCGGGGGAACGATTTCGAGGCGGCGTACGACGCCTACGAGGCGGCGCGGGCGGAGTACGACGAGATCTTTTCGCTCCCGACGGGGGGCGTCACCGACCTCCCGGACATCCGTGCCGAGCGGGACCGACTCGACACCGTCATCGAGGACCTCGAACAGTCGCCGTTGCGCACTGCGGTCGCGGCCGACAACGAGGCCGTCGCAGCGGAAGACCCCGCTGTCGCCGCCGATCACTGGGCCGAGGCGCTCGAAGCCTACCGAGACGTTCTCGAACTCGACTGGGGCGCGGACGAGCGGCGGTTCGCTGGCGACCCCGAGAAGGTCCGGGACCGACTGGGAACAGTCGCGGAGAACCTCGTCGCCGCGCGGCGGACGGTCGCGACGGACGCGATGGAGGCAGGGGACTGGTACGCCGACGCCAGCCAGCCCGACGCCGCGTTAAAGGAGTACAAGACGGCCCGGGCGGCGTTCGAAACCGCGCTGGCGGACGCCAGGGATTGTTATCCGGACGCCACCGACCACCTTGAAGCGGAACTGGATGCCGTGGAACAGCGACTCTCGCGGACGGAGGCCAGACTCGGTGGCGAACCCGTCGACGTGGACGACCGCTTCGACGAGACTGGGACAACGCCGGACCTGGACATCACGACCGCCGACGAACCCTCGCCGTCACCGACTGACACGACTGACCTCTCGGATATCGAGAGCGGTATCGACGGCACCGACCCGAAAATCGATCCGACGGGACACGGTGGGTCGTAGTCCTCGCTAGCCATCCGTTCTCGGCTCGCCGTCCGTTGTCTGCGACCGTCCGCACCCTGGCGAAACTGTGTAGCGGTGGCGCTATCACCACAGACTGAGGGTATCTGATCAACACCATGTAATGACATAGCATAATTCAGCCGTGTCAGGACCTCTCCCGCCCGAGCCGACTATGGTCAGGAGAAAATTTATATCCTTCAGTAGAATATATACAATTATAATGGATTGTACCAACTGTGGCACGCGGATGTCATACAACGATCAGACGACAAAGCTCACCGAGTTCGTCTGTCCCAGTTGTCACGAAACCGTCATCGACTGGAAGGCCGAGGCCCGCAACGCCCGCGTTCACTGACCGGTTCCGCCCGCTTTCTCACCGATAGTCCGCTTTCAGCCACTGCTCTGGCTATTGACTGTCCTCGGTATCTCTTTCCACCGTCACTGACTGGGTGGGGCTACACTGGACGCCGCCGATAGGCCGCCAGACGCTCCGCTGGCCGCATCGACGACATAATCAACAAGAGCGTGCATATTCGTTCAGAAACGATTGCCGAATGTTTTTATATTTCAGGAAGGGATACCGAGGCAATGGGAAATTCGCCACGCATCGGCTGTCTCTACGCCGACGCCTGTACGGACGAGCAGGCGGCGGCGTACGACTGGTGTCAGGAGGCAGTCGACGATGCCGAGCGGTGCGAGCTCTCGTCGGTCGAGCCGACCGAGTACGATGTCCTCTGGTGGCATCGGGACGAACTGTTCGACGAGCGAGCGCTGGCCGACGCGCCGGCCCTGGCCGCGTACGTTCGTGACGGCGGCTCGCTCCTGCTGACACTGAGCGCGCTCTCGGCCGTCGAACCGCTCGGGTTCGACGACGTCGCGCCCGACGCCGTCGGCTGGGAGGAGATTCCGGAGCCGACCGGACACCTCTGGCAGGCCCTGTACGCCGACCACCCAATCCACGCGGACTACGACACCCTTCGCGTCCACACCCGCGGGGCCGGCGTGACGATCCCCTACGCGAGATACGAGTCCATCGCGCCCCAGTCCGGGGACGTGCTCGCGAGTACGGTCCGTGGCGACACCGACGTGGTCAAGCAGATGTCGATTCTTTCCTGGGAGCCCGGGGCCGGGCAGGTGCTGGGCATCGGGTCGTCCGTAGCGTTCGCCCAGCCGACCCACGACGTGTGCCGGGGCAACCGCGAGACGCTCATCGAGAACGCGCTGGGATTCCTGGCGACGGCCGACCGGCACCCGCTGACCGGCCGTCCGAAGGACGTCGACACGTTCGGGCAGTTGCGCGAGCGGCTCGGCGATGACCCGAGTCGCCCGTCTTACCACGTAACGCCGCCGGCGAACTGGCTCAACGACCCGAACGGGCTCATCCACTGGAACGGGCGCTACCACCTGTTCTACCAGTACAACCCGGCCGGGCCGTTCCACAACACGATTCACTGGGGCCACGCCGTCAGCGACGACCTCGTCCACTGGGAGGACCGCCCGGTCGCGCTTACGCCCTCGCCGGACGGCCCGGACCGGGACGGCTGCTGGTCCGGCTGTGCGGTCGACGACGGCGGCGTCCCGACCGTGCTGTACACCGGCGGTCGGGACAAGCGCCAGCTCCCCTGTATCGCCACCGCCGCGGACGACGACCTCACGGCCTGGGACAAGGACCCGGACAACCCCATCATCGAGGAGTTGCCGGCCGAGCCGGAGGTGCTCCGCACCGAGCACTGGGAAGGGGAGTTCCGGGACCACTGCGTCTGGCGCGAGGACGGGACCTGGTATCAGCTCATCGGGGCCGGCATGGAGGGCGGCGGCGGCGCGGCCCTGCTGTACGAGTCCGCTGACCTCCGGGACTGGGAGTATCAGGGCCCGATCCTCACCGGCGACCGCGACACCGCCGGCACCGTCTGGGAGTGCCCGGAACTGCTGGATTTCGGCGACCGCCAGCTCCTCCACATCTCGAACTACGAGGACGTGGTGTACTTCCTGGGCACCTACGCGGACGGCGAGTTCGAGGTCGACCGCCGGGACAAGCTCGACCACGGCGACTTCTACGCCCCGCAGTCGATGTGGACCGACGACGGCCGCATCCTGACCTGGGGGTGGCTCCCCGAGGCCCGGGACGTGAGCGGGCAGTGGGACGCCGGCTGGTCGGGCGCGATGTCGCTGCCCCGGGAGCTGTCCCTGGCCGACGACGGCGGCCTCTGCCAGCGGC
>NZ_WPCB01000088.1:0-6794 GCF_009741785.1 Haloarcula sp. CBA1122 | reverse complement strand
CCTCGCTGGCCGTTGCCCTGCCGATGGGCGTCGTCGTGGCCGTCCTCACGACCCGGGACTACCGCGGTCGGAAGCTCGTCGACGCCGTGGCGATGGCCCCGCTGGCCGTGTCTGGCATCGTCGTCGGCCTCGGCCTGCTCCGAGGCCTCGTCTTCGGCGTCGAAGTCGGCGACACTCGTCTCGCCGTCGGCGGCGGCCTCGCCATCGTCGCCGCCCATGCCGTCGCCCGGCTACCCGTTCGTCGTCCGGACGGTCGCGCCCGGACTCGAGGGAGTCGACCACACGCTGGTCGAATCCGCCCGCGCGCTCGGCGCGCCGCGTGCCAGAGCGCTGCTGGACATCGAACTGCCGCTCGTGTGGCCAGCGGTCATCGCTGGGGCCGCCTTTGCGTTCGCTATCTCTATCGGGGAGTTCTCGGCGACGATTGTCCTCGCCTCGGGAACGAACCAGTTCACGATGCCCATCGCCATCGAGCGGTTCATCGGCCGCCGGCTCGGTCCCGCGACAGCGATGGGCGTCGTCCTGCTCGTGGTCACCAGCGCGAGCTTCCTGCTCATCGACCGGCTGGGGGGTGACGACGTTGGGTTCTAAGGAGTCGCCGTCGGACAGTGCTGCCGTGAACCGGACCGCCCCGCCGGCCGTCGAACTCGACGGCGTCACCAGACGCTACGGCGAGACGACCGCCGTCAAGGACCTGTCGCTTTCCGTTCGGGACGGCGAGTTCTTCACGCTGGTCGGCCCCTCCGGCTGCGGGAAGACGACGACGCTCCGGCTCATCGCCGGCTTCGAGGACCCGACGCAGGGCGAAGTCCGGTTCGGCGGCGAGTCCGTCACCGGCGTCCCGCCGGAGGGCCGCGACGTGGGCGTCGTCTTCCAGAACTACGCGCTGTTCCCGCACATGACCGTCGGGGAGAACGTCGCCTACGGCCTCTCGTTCTCCGACCCGCCCGGCGGCGGCAGCGACGAAGCGCGGGTTCGTGAGCTGCTGGAGCTGGTGGACCTCGACGGTATGCAGGACCGGGACCCAGACACGCTCTCTGGCGGCCAGCAGCAGCGGGTGGCGATGGCCCGCGCACTGGCCCCCGGCCCCGACGTACTCTTGCTCGACGAGCCGATGAGCGCGCTTGACGCGAAACTCCGGGAGCGCCTCCGCGTGCAGGTCCGCGAGATTCAGCAGGAACTGGGCATTACGACGATTTACGTCACCCACGACCAGGAAGAGGCCTTAGCTGTCTCAGACCGCGTGGCAGTCATGCGAGACGGGACGCCGGAACAGGTCGCGCCGCCGCGGACCATCTACCGCGAGCCGGCGACAGAGTTCGTCGCCACCTTCGTCGGCGACAACAACGTCCTCAGCGGTGAGGTGACGGCAGTTCGGTCGACCGACAAGGTTGACGATTCCAGCGACGAGAGTGGACGATCCATCGCGGACGTGACGGTCGACAGTACGACGCTCTCAGTGGCCCTGGATGGTGACAGCGACCCGGAGGCCGCTGTCTCGGCCGGGGACCGGCTCACGTTCTGTGTGCGACCGGAGCGGCTTACCCTCGATGCCGACCGGAACGCGCTGACGGCGACCGTCACGAGCGCGGAGTTCCTCGGGGAGACGACGCGCGTTCATCTCGACTGGGAGGGTCGAGAAATCCTGTTACGAGCCGAAGACCCGCCGACGGGCACGGTGACAGTCGGCTTCGACCCGGCGGACGCACACACTGTCGACAGACAGTAGTAAGCTACCAATCCTCACGCCCACGCCGGAATGGAGCCTGTTTTAACCCACCTGTGGTTATCGCCGATATAAATATGACACGCGGGGCCGTCGCAGGTGGTCGGCAGAGGCGTATCGGAGCGTGTCGACAGGGCTGGCGGGAACACCCAGCTTCAAACCAAAGCCATGTCGGAGTCCGGCCAGCTAGGCGCGACGGGGTGCAGTGATGGTCGAGTTCGAACCCCGGCTGTTCGACGATATCGACCCGTCTGAGCGGCCGTCGCTGGGTGCCGCTCTCGTGCCGATTGCGGGAATGATTGTGTTCCTCAGTGTGGGCCTCATTGCCTTCGACTTGGACCCACAGTTCCCGCTGTTCTGGGGGATCGCCTTCACCGGCCTGTTCGCACGGTATCACCTCGGGCTGACGTGGGAAGACCTGTACGACGGGATCGCCAGCAGCCTGCTCATGGGCATGCGGGTAATTCTCATCATGTTCACCGTCTACGCGCTCATCGCGTCGTGGATTCAGGCGGGCACGATTCCCAGCCTCATGTACTTCGGTTTAGAGCTATTCACGCCGACAGTGTTTCTCCCAGTAGCGGCCATCCTCTCTGCGATAATCTCCTTCGCCGTCGGCTCGTCCTGGACGACGGCCGGGACACTCGGGGTGGCGCTCATCGGCATCGGTTCGGGACTGGGTATTTCCGAGCCGATGACCGCCGGTGCCATCCTCAGCGGGGCCTACACGGGGGACAAGCAGTCCCCGCTCTCGGATACGACGAACCTGGCCGCCGCAGTGACAGACACGGACCTGTACGAACACATCAACGCGATGCGGGCCGGCACGCTCGTCGCGTTCACGATTGCCGTCCTCCTGTACGCCGGCCTCGGACTGCGGGCCGCTGGGGCCATTCCTACTGACCGGGTTGCGTCCATCCAGGCGGCAATCGAGGGCACGTACGTCGTCTCGCCGCTCGTATTTTTACCGGTCGTTGTGACCTTCGGGCTTGCGCTGCGTGGCATCCCCGCACTGCCGACGCTCGGAACGGGCGTGTTCGCTGGCGTCGCAACCTCGATGCTCGTGCAGGGAACCGGGTTCGGTGCCGCCTGGTCGGCCGCACAGTCCGGAACAGCGCCGGAGACGGGCATGGAACTCGTGAACGGACTCCTAGAGAGCGGGGGGCTGACCGGCGGCGCGTGGATCGTGACGATTGCGATTGCCGCGCTCGCGCTGGGCGGACTGCTCGAACGAGCCGGCGTGCTCGCGGTCCTCTCTCACCATCTCGGGCGACTCTGTCACAACGTCGCGAGCCTCACAGGCGTGACCGCTGTTTCCGCTGTTTCGATGAACATTCTCGCAGCAGAACAGTACGTGAGTATCGTGGTACCGGGGATGACGCTCGGTAATCTGTACAACGAACAGGGGCTCAAGAGTCAGAATCTCTCCCGAGCCATCGAAGCGTCGGGAACGACGACGAGTGCGCTCATCCCGTGGAGTAGCGGCGGTCTGTTCATGGCCGGGACGCTCGGCGTCCCGACGCTGGAATACGCACCGTACTACTTCTTCGGCTTTCTCTCACCGCTCGTGCTTCTGTTCATGGGGGTCACCGGCTGGCAGATCGTCTATGCGGACCGAACCGACGCCGAAAGCACGCCCGGACAGTCCGGTAGTGCCGGGCCGGTGTCAGCAGGCGAGGACTGATTCGCCTTGCGCTGCCAGCAGTCGTGAATGTGTGATCGTGACTGAACGCTGGCGGCCCTCGCGTGCGCGTGCGCGCGAAGCCCTGATAAGTCCACAGCCCCTACGTTAGACGATGACACCACAGAAGCCATCCGCTGACGGCGAGCAGGCTGCCGACGGTCGGGCGACCGACGTAGGCCCGGCGGTCGACTACGAGACGGTGTCGGTACCAGTGCTGGTCGTCGGCGCTGGCGCTGCCGGGGCGCGGGTCGCTATCGGACTTGCCGAGAACGGTGTCGAGCCGCTGGTCATCGGCAAGCGGGATCACGGCGACGCACACACGACGTGGGCCGCCGGCGGCATCAACGCCTCGCTGGGGTCGCTCGACCCCGAGGACGACTGGACGATTCACGCCGCCGATACGCTGGACGAAGGCCACTTCATCAACGACCCGAAAGCGGTCGAGCTGACGACCAAGCATATGCCCGACCGCATCCGGGAACTCGACGATTGGGGGATGGCGTTCGACCGCACTGAGGACGGCAAGATCAATCAGCGCTACTTCGGCGCGCAGTCGTTCCGCCGGACCTGCTTCGTCGGTGACCGCACGGGCGAGGCGATGCTGGACACGCTCGTCGACAGGGCCCAGTCGCTCGAAATTCCCTACCGCGACAACGTGATGATCACGCGGCTGCTCTCGGACGGCGACCGCGTCTACGGGGCGGCCGGCTACGACATGGAGAGCGGCGAGTTCATCCTCTTCGAGTCGGATCACGTCGTCCTGGCGGCGGGTGGCTCCTCCGCGCTGTATAACCGCCACTCCTCGCGCGACGAGGAGAACAACGGCGACGGCCCGGCGCTGGCGCTCGAAGCCGGCGCGTCGCTGATGGACATGGAGTTCGTCCAGTTCCACCCAACGGGGATGGTCGGCGACCGCTACGGCGAGGACTGGGACGGCCGCCTCGTCACCGAAGCGGTCCGCGGGGAAGGCGGTCGGCTGCTCAATGCCGACGGCGAGCGGTTCATGGAGGAGTACTCGCCGGACCAGATGGAACTCGACGCGCGCGACGTGGTGGCCCGTGCCATCGCACAGGAACTCCGCGAGGGCCGTGGGACCGAGAACGGCGGCGTCTATCTGGACATTTCCCACCGCGACGACGAGTACATCAAGTCCCGACTGCCGCGGATGTACGAGCGGTTCATGGACCTCGGCGTCGACATCACGGAGGAGCCGATGGAAGTCGCGCCGACCGCCCACTACTCGATGGGCGGCGTCGACATCGACTTCGAGACCGGGGAAACCGGCGTCAGTGGGCTCTACGCTGTCGGCGAGACGGTCGCAGGCGTCCACGGCGCGAACCGCCTAGGCGGGAACTCGCTCGCGGAGACGGTCGCCATCGGCGCGCTCGTCGGCGACCACGTCGCGGCGCAGGTGACAGGCGACGACCGCGACGACGCCCTGCCGGCTGGTCAGCGTGCCATCGCCGAGCGCGAGTTCCGGTCGCTGCAGGAACTGGCGGCGTCGGACGGAGACGAGACGCCCGGAGGGCTACTCGCGGACCTCGGCGACCTGCTGTGGGAGCACGCCGGTATTCTCCGTAACGGCGAATCACTGTCGGACGGCCTCGCCGCGCTCGATGCCCTTCGCGAACGGACTGGGGACATCGGTATCGACGGCGACCGGACCAGCCTGTCGTTCGAACTCGCCGTCGATCTGTTCTTCAGCCTCACGGTTGCCGAGGCCCTGCTGCTGAGCGCACGCAAGCGCGACGAGTCCCGCGGCGCGCACTACCGCACCGACGCGCCCAACGTGGACCCCGAGTGGCGGCGGAACATCCTCGTAGACCGCGGCGATACCGGGCTCGAACTGACGACTCGCGGCGTCGCCGAACCGAGCGACGAAGTCAGCGAGGCGGTCGACGTCGGCTACGAACTCGACTATCACCACCTCGAATAGAGCGGTCCACCCAACAGTCCGCCTGCGGTTGCTCTTTTAATCTCGATAGGCGCAGTGGAAGCCGGCGACCTGCTGGTAGAACGTCGGAATCACGTCCGTTCGAAGGTCCACGTCAGGGTCGTCTTCGAACTCCTGGCGCGTGAACTCCCGAGCGTCTTCGATGGCCGCTTCGACATGGGGCGGGACGCCAGGTTCGTCAATCGTGCCGATGTAGGCCCAGATGAACGCCGCCTCCAGCGTGTCGAAAAACTCCGAGGGCGGTTCGAACGTGGGTTCGCCGTCCGCCGCGATTCGGTTGTACGTCCGGCTGATGAGGACGCTGCCGTCGTCGAGGCCGTGGTCGGCGAACGACTCCGTGGTCGTACACTCTTCGTCCCCGTCGTAGTCCCGTGCAGTGTCGCTTGACATACCTGGATAGAGGATTGGTAACTAAAAGTAACCGTCCGGAGTGTGTCTCAATACGACACACCCTGGATGGTTTTTACGTCACTGAAATTCAAGGCGGTCCCAGCCGATGTTCTATTCACTGTGGCACCGACCCGCCGAACCGTCCTCGCCAGCGGCGGCCCCGCACTCGGGAGCCTCACCGCCGTTTCGGGGTGTCTAGGTGCCGACGACGACGCGGACGTGTCGTGTCCGCCGTCTGTCCCGACGGACGCGTCACTACGCCTCGGGTTCGTCGGCGACGTGATGCTGGGCCGGAGCGTCGACGAACGCTGGCGCGATGCCCCCGACGGACCGACGGCCGTCTGGGGGTCGATGCTCGACGAACTCCAGTCACTCGACGGGCTGGTGGCGAACCTCGAATGCTGTCTCTCGGACCGCGGCGAACCGCGGCCCGGCCGTACGTTCCACTTCCGAGCGAGCCCGAAATGGGCCGTGGCCGCGCTGGACCGCGCCGGCGTCTCCTGTGCCGGACTGGCGAACAACCACCTGTTCGATTTCGGACCGGCGGCACTCACGGACACGCCGGCTCACCTCGCCGACGCTGGCATCGCCTCAGCCGGGGCCGGCGTCGATAGCGAGACAGCATTCGAGCCGGCGTTCGTCGAGATCGGCGACCTCTCGATCGCCGTCGTCGCCGTCACTGACCAGTCACCCAGCTACGCCGCCGACGGCGACAGTCCCGGCACGGCATACGCACCGCTGGACCCGAACCACCCGCTGACTCGCCGCCGCGTCGGAGGCGCGCTGGCGGCGGCCCGCGACGCCGACCCCGACCTGCTCGTCGTCACCGCTCACTGGGGGCCGAACTGGGTGACCGAACCGGGCGAGACACAGCAGGCCTTCGCCCGTTGGCTGGTGGACAACGGGGCCGACGTGGTCCA
Organism: Haloarcula sp. CBA1122; assembly: GCF_009741785.1. NCBI lineage: Archaea > Methanobacteriati > Methanobacteriota > Halobacteria > Halobacteriales > Haloarculaceae > Haloarcula > Haloarcula sp. CBA1122. The sequence continues at coordinate 120 of NZ_WPCB01000088.1, read as the reverse complement.
CGGCCACAGCGCCCACGTCATCCAGGGGGTCGAGGTGTACCGCGGTCGCCCCATCATGTACGACACCGGTAATTTCGTCGACGACTACGCGGTCAAGGACGGCTACCGCAACGACCGGAC
>NZ_WPCB01000099.1:0-2956 GCF_009741785.1 Haloarcula sp. CBA1122 | reverse complement strand
GTGCTGGGCTTCTTTTTCGCGCCGGTGTTCTCGCTGTTCCTCATCGCGACGGGCGCGTTCGGGGCTCGGGACGGGACTGTACGGCCCCACCCCGCGGGACCGCCCTCTCGCGGACGTTCGCGCCCGCGAGGGGGACCGCCTTCGGTGTCGTGATGGCCGCCGGCTCTCTCGGAGCGGCCGCACTGCCCGCCGTCGCCGCGTTCGTCACGACCCGGTACGGCTGGCGGCTGGCGCTTGCCAGCGCCGCCCCGCTGTTCATGCTTGTCGCCGGCGCGCTCTGGCTCTCGGTGTCAGACCGTCCGACCGGCGAGTCCGAACGGAGCCTCCGGCGGGACCTCCGAACGGTTCTCACCGGCCTTCGCAACCGACGGCTCGTGCTGTCGGTTTCGGGCAAGACACTGATGCTGTTCGCCTTCCAGGCCGTGACAGCATTCCTCACCACGTATCTGGTCACGGTTCGGGGCCTCTCACAGGGAACCGCTGGGGCGCTTCTCTCGGTGCTGTTCGTCGGTGGCGCGCTCTCACAGACAGTCACCGGCCGGCTCGCTGACCGATACGGAACGCCAAGTGTTCTGACCGCTGTCGCGCTCGTCAGTACCGTTCCACTCGTGCTCATTCCGTCCGTCCGCGGCGTCGTGCCGCTGGCCATCGTTTCCGGCGTCATCGGTGTTCGGATGAGTGTCGGCCCGCTGGCAAACGCCTACATCGTCGATACGCTGCCTGACACCGCCGAAGGCACCGGCTGGGGCCTGCTCCGGACCGGCTTTTTCGGGATTAGTTCGCTGGGCTCGACCGCTGTCGGCCTGCTCGCCGACCAGAACCTGTTTGCGGTCGCGTTCTACGGTCTCGCCGGTCTGACGCTCCTGGCCGCGGCTACCTTCGTCGTCCTCCCACGCCGGGACCGCCTGTAACGGCTCCGCCCGCAGCTGGTCAGTCTGAGGGGAAAGACAGTTGCCCCGCGGCCTGCCAGTAGGCGTATGCGAATCGCCGTCCCCAACAAGGGCCGCCTGCACGAACCAAGCGAGGAACTGCTCGAACGGGCCGGCCTCCACCTGGTCGACGGGGCCGACCGCCAACTGCACGCCGACACCGTCGACCCGGACGTGACCGTCCTGTACGCCCGTGCCGCCGACATCCCCGAGTACGTCGCGGACGGCGCTGCCGACGTGGGTATCACCGGCCTCGACCAGGTCCGGGAGTCCGACACCGACGACCTCGTCGAACTCCGCGACCTCGATTTCGGCCGCTGTCGCCTCGTTCTGGCCGCGCCGGAGGACAGCGACATCGAGACCGTGTACGACTTCGAAGGGGGCCGCATCGCCACGGAGTTCCCCAAAATCACCCGGCGGTACTTCGACCGGGTCGATGTGGACGTGGACGTGACCGAGGTGTCCGGCGCGACGGAACTGACACCCCACGTCGACATCGCCGACGGCATCGTCGACATCACCTCGACCGGGACCACGCTCCGGATGAACCGGCTGGCCGTCGTCGACGAAGTCCTCGAAAGCTCTGTCCGCCTGTTCGCCCGCGAAGACACCGCTGACGACGAGAAGGTCCAGCAGGTCGACACCGCGCTCGGCTCCGTCCTCGCCGCCGAAGACAAACGCTATCTGATGATGAACGCCCCCGAGGACGCCCTCGACGACGTGGAAGACGTGCTTCCGGGCATGGGCGGCCCCACGGTGATGGACATCGCCGGCTCCGACCAGCTCGCCGTTCACGCCGTCGTCGAGGAGCGCGCCGTCTTCGAGACGATTAGCTCGCTCAAAGACGTGGGCGCAAGTGACATACTGGTGACAGAGATAGAGCGGCTGGTCGAATAGCCGTTTTGCTCGTGCTGTTTCTCACGCGCTCACGGAGCGTACTCGACTTTGATACACTCATCGGCGTCGACCGTGACGAGAGACTCGCTGAACCGAAACGAGATAGAATCGGTTTCGGGCGTCTCACGTTTGCTGTCCTGTCTGAACAAGTCATTCAGTGATTCGGGATTGACAACGCCGTACAGTGAGGGGAGCGCTCGTGGATGGCAATCCTCAGCGATACTCACAGCCAGGACGACCGCTTCGCTTACCGATTCAGCGGAACGAACCTCGCGTTTAATCATACTAATCCTATAATTCAAAATATCTAATTAGTTCTGATTTTCACGTTCTGCATGTTGTTTATTATCCGGGTGAAACATCGGACAGCCCGCCAACAAGGACTCAACGGGGGTTACACGAAGCTGAAGATGTTGTTCAGCGCGAACCCGAGGACGGCTGCGAAGGCCAGGTGCAGCGCCACGAGCGGGGCTGTCGAGCGGGTCGAGAGCCGGTACGTGGTACTAATCGCGATACCGTCGGCCAGCATTGTGAGCACGAGGACGACCAGCACGCCCAGATCCGCCGAGACGACGCCGGACTCGACCCCCCAGCGCTGGAGGATCAGCGAGACGACCGCCGGTGCGGTGGCGGCTTTGGCCGCGAGCTGGCTGGGCACGTCGCCAATGAAAAACGTCGCGGCCAGGTGGAGCGTGACGGCGTAGAAGAGCCAGGTGACGAGAACGGTAACGAGGACGGCGAGGATACCGCCACCGGTCAGGCTAGAGAACCCGGACTGGAGCATACTCGAGGTTCGGCGGCCGCTCGCTTGTGCGTTTTGTTCCCGGGCGCGACCGGCACGCTCATAGCCGCTCGGCCACACCGCTCGGGCGTGTACGTCCTCGAACTCGGCGGGCAGGACGACGCGTTCGCGCGGCGGGAGGCAGCAAGCGCCGCGAGCGCCGTCGACACCCTCGCGCCCGGACTAGCGACGGCACGGGGCATCAGCGACCGTGTTCGCCACCTCGCGTTCACCCACCGGGCCTGTGACCTGATCGGAATCGCGGACCCCGACATCGAAAGCGCCGCCGCGCTGCTGTCGGCCGCGACCATCGACCGCGAGGGGAGCGTCGCCGTGCGAGCGGTCGACG
>NZ_WPCB01000091.1:0-5109 GCF_009741785.1 Haloarcula sp. CBA1122 | reverse complement strand
GTGCTGGGCCATGTCGTCGATGCCCTTCTGGCAGAAGACGACGTCAGCACCGGCTTCTTTGAGCTGATCGACCATCTCCTTGAGCTGCTCTTCTTCCTGGTCGAGGAACTGCTGGAGCTGGTCGGGGTCGGTGACGTTGACTTCGGTGTCGAGTTCCGTTTCCGGAACCTCGATGGCCGTGTCGAGCAGGGCCACGTCGGCGTCCTCGACGGCGAACGGCATGTTGTCGTGGACGCGTTCCTTGTCGACGATGACGCCTTCGACGAGTTCGGACTCGTCGGTTGCGCCGCCGACGACGGTTTCGATCTGGATGTTGTCGGTGTCGACGCTACCGTCGTCGTCGACGACGGACTGTGCGGCGCGGACGACGAGTTCGGCGAGGACGTCCTTGGAGGACTCCGCGCCCTTGCCGGTCATCGCGGTCGCGGCGACCTTCTCGAGGGTCTCCGTGTCGTCGGCGTCGACGTCGATGGCGTTGTCTTCGAGGATTTCCTTAGCCTTCTCTGCGGCCTGGCGGTATCCCTGGGCCAGGATGCTGGCGTGGATGTCCTGGTCGAGGAGTTCCTCGGCCTTCGAGAGGAGTTCGCCGGCCATGACGACCGCCGTGGTCGTGCCGTCGCCCACTTCGTCTTCCTGGGTCTGGGCGACCTCGACGATCATGTTGGCGGCGGGGTGCTCGATGTCCATCTCGTCGAGGATGGTGACGCCGTCATTCGTGACGACGACCGAGCCCGAGTTGTCGACGAGCATCTTGTCCATGCCCTTCGGACCCAGAGTCGTCCGAACGGCCTCGGCGACGGCCGTCCCGGCCGTGATGTTCATCGACTGCGCGTCCTTTCCGGATGTCCGCTGGGACTCCTCGGAAAGTACAATCATGGGCTGGTTGCCCATCTGCTGTTGAGCCATAGTCAAACGATGATTGAATGTGATTCTATATAAAAGCTGTGGTCACGGCCGGCATATCGCCCTATTACACGCCACACTCGACGGTGTGATACCGAATAACGTGGGTGGTTTATATACCCACTCAGGGCCGCTCAGCGGCCCATTCCGAACCGACGGTGGCGCAGTTCGGGGGTAATCTGGATGCGAGAGATGTCCTGCCCGGTTCGGTACCAGACAAACGCCGCTCTGGTGAACAGTTCGCGACACTCGATGCGGACCTCACGGGGGTTGCCCTCGGTCCGCTCGTGGATGTCCTCGATTGCGGCCCGCGTAAACAGGTCCGGGGCCTGCCCCTCGTAGGGGTCGCCCCGGAAGTACGCCAGCGAGCGAGCGGCGTACTCGGCCACGTCGTCCGGCGAGAACGGGTCGATGCCCTCGTAGTAGCGAAGCCGTGAGTCGAGCGTTCCCCGGATCTCCGCCACCCGCCGCTTCCCCTCCGGTGTTCCGGTGAGGAACAGCCGGACGCCGGCGTCGCCGGCCACCTGCAGCGGCGACAGCAGGTCCGCCTCCAGCACCTCGATTTCGTCGACGACCAGCAGAAGCGTCTTGCCGTCCTCGCGTACGCGACGGACGATTTCGTGGACGGCGTCTTTCGCTTCAGCGGTCGCCCACGGAATCCCGTCTCGGACCTGCGAGTAGTTGCGCTGGTCGATGGAGTAGCCCGCGGCGTAGGCGGCGGTTAGCACCGTCTGGTACAGTTTTCGCGGCGTCGTCTCGCGTGGATTGTCCAGATGCGTGATGACAAAGCCCTCGTGTTTCGAAAGGTCACGCAGGACGATTTCCCGGAAGGCCGTCTTTCCGGTGCCGTAGGGACTCACTAATCCGATGTGCTGGTCCTGCAGGAGCCAGGACGTGACCTGATTCAGCATCTCGGTGTCGTGGCGGACGTACAGCGGCTCGGGCATGTGGTCCAGCCCGGCTTCCTCGGTAAACGGGAGGTCTGTCACGGTATCGGCGGTCCCGCCCAGCGCCTCGCCGAAGGCCAATAGTCGCTGTTCGACCTCCTGTAGCTGGTCCAGTAGCACGCCGGCAGCGGCGCTCTCGGCACGTTCTTCTTCCTCGGACCGGAGCGATTCGAGCCGGTCCATTACCTCGGAAACCGACTGACCCGCGCCGCTGGTCCCCGATTGCTCTGTGTCGTCCACCACGGCTATCTCTCTCAGTGTTGCCCGTCCGGCGCGTTATATGTTACGCCCCGAATTTCGGGGAAGATAACGCGACCTACCGTCAGTTGCGAACTGACTACAACGGGAGCGGGAACGGAACCGAGCCGTAGGCGTACCCTTCCATGCTGCCGTCCGGCCGGGCGCGGAAGACGATGGTCGGCGAGTAGCCGACATCGGGCTGTTCGCCGTAGACCCGCCGCCAGTCGTCGTCCGGGAAGGAACTGCAGTCGACGACGAGGACGGCTCCGGGGTGGGCCGCTAGCTGGTCGCGAGTCTTCGCGTCACCCGATGCTTTGACCGCGGCGATACCGGTGTTGACCTGCCGTCGGGACGGCGGCCGTGGGCGGGTGACCTCCACGAGCGTGTCCTCGACTCGGAAATCGACGGAGTGGCCCGAGTTCAGTTCGACCTCGGGTCTGATGTCGTTGCCCGCGTCGACGAGCAGTTTGGCGACGTTGAACTCGCCCATCGTCGCTCGCATCCGCGAGAGGTCAAAGCCCTCGCTGGTCCCGAGTTTGCTCGCCATCGTGTAGCGGTAGTCGTCGAGTTCGCCAGTCGCGAGGAAGTCGTCGTAAAACGCCAGCCCGTCCGCCCGGTCGGCGTCCGGGAAGCCGCTGGCGTGGTCCCGGAAGAACGTCCGTGTCGACTCCCGGCCGTCCTTCGAGAGAAACACGGGCAGGAAGAAGTGCGCCAGCGTCTCGTACTCGGTGAGCCACGGGTCCTCCACCTCTAACTGGGCGAACAGCTCGCGCTGGACCCACTCGCTAATCTCGTCGGGCACCTCGTCGAACGTGTACTTCTCCGTTCGCCACAGCGTCTCCGGGGTCTCGGTGTTCCCGACCCAGTACGCGCGCTGGCCGTTCCAGCAAAACAGTGCGAGGTCGCCGTTGTCCATCTCCAGTCGGCGCGCGGCCCACCCCTCCGGCGGGGCGAACCACGGACCGTTCATCGTCGCACCGAAGGTGTTCTGCAGCGGTGTCAGCAGGTCTGTCCGGACCCGCTTCTCGCTCCATCGCTCGTTCGACCGTCGCAGACGTAAGGGACCAGCCACAGGGCCGTGTAGACGGTCAGTGGTCTTGGGCGTTCCGCCCTATCGAGACACCCCGGTTCGGACTGCTCGCACACTCTGTAGGTCGTGTGGTACGGTTTCTGGGACCACCGTTACATTGATAGTCACTACCAGCCAAGTTTCACCGTGGTAACCTATGTCGATGGGAGCGTACGACGACGACGAACACGAACGCCGTGAACGCAAGAACAGCGAGGTCGACCTGTCGGAAGACGACGACCGGAGCACGTACCACGGGAGTGTTGACTACGACGGTGACGAGTCGACAGAAGAGCTGCTCGACCAGTTCAAGCAGATCAACTCTGACTGACGGCGGCCGTTCTCGACCGGTAGCGCAATAGCCCGACAGAGGCGGCCGTCACGGCTGTGACGGCTATCACATGGCCGACCAGCGCCGCGAGCAGTACCGGCTGGTCAAGCACGAACGGAACGAGCACGAGCTGGAGGACGCCAAAGCCCCAGATCTCCAGGTCGGCCCGGATGAACACCCGCGCCGTCTCGGGGTCGAACCGGTAGCGCGCTGATCGCCACAGACCCGTGACGCTGGCCCACCAGCCCGTACCGATACGGTAGCTCACGTCCCAGAGGATGAGTAGGGTCAGATACACCACCAGTACCGGCGGCTCCGACCCGAACAGTTGGCCCAGAAGTGGCGTCGAGCTGACCTGCGGGTCGAAGACGAACAGGTGGGTGAGCAACGCCACGTACGCGAGGACGGACAGCACGACCTCGACGTTCGAGGCGAACAGCAGCGCGCGGTAGGTCGGTGGAACGTCGATACGGCGGATAAGCGTGCTGATTCGGAGCATCTCGGCGCTTCCGATGGTGGCGACGAACACGACGACCGTTCCGGCGATTGCGGCGCTCCAGACCTCGTAGTACCACGACAGAGCGACGATGGCGACCTCGAAGATGAGGAGCTGTATCGCCATCGCTGCCCACGTCGGTAGCCGAATCCCCGGCAGCGCGCCGATGATGCTCTCGTACACCCACGTTTCGCCGTATTCCGGACGGGCGCTATCCCCGCTCATCTGCCTGCACCACCCGTGGCCGCGGCCGCCTGCGCCGTTTCGCGACTCCGCGGTTCACTGAGGGCCAGCCTGACCGCGTCCGCGAACGGCGTCAGGTCGACGGCGAACTGTGCCTGAGCGGCCTCGGTGTCCGCGACCACTGGCGTCTTCAGCCCGTGGATGAGCGGCCGGGCGACGCTCGATGGCACGTCGGTCAGTAGACCGACCCAGTACGCAGACAGCTTCGGCGTCAGCACCGGTATCGGCACGATTTTCGGCTCGCCCGTGCCCATGATTCGCCCTGTCCGCCGCAGTATCTCCGCGTAGGTCAACACCTCCGGGCCGCCAATCTCGTAGGTCTCGCCGGCCGTCTCCGGCGTGTCGAGCACGTCGACCAGGTACGCGATGACGTCGTCGATAGCGATTGGGTGGCAGTCCGTGCGCACCCAACGCGGCGTCACCAGCACTGGTAGCCGCGTCGTCAGTTCGCGTATCATCCGAAAGCTCGCTGAGCCCGCGCCGATGATGATGGCCGCCCGGAACGTCGTCAGGTCGTACTCGCCCTCCTTGAGGAGGAACTCGACTTCGCGGCGCGACCGGAGGTGCTCGGACAGCGTCTCGTCGTCCTCGCCGAGGCCGCCGAGGTAGACGACTCGGTCGACGCCGGCCGCGTCGCCGCCCGACGGAAGTTCCGCGCAGCGCGCCGGTCCCGCTCGGCGTAGTCGGTCCCGGCACGCATCGAATGGATGAGGTAGTACGCGACGTCGATTCCGGCGAGGGCGGCGTCGAAACTGCCCGCGTCGAGCAGGTCGCCTGTCGCCACGTCGACGCCGTCGGGCGGGGCGTACTCGCTCGGGTCGCGAACGAGCGCGCGGACGCTGTGGCCGGCCGCGAGGAGCGCCGGGGCGAGGTGGCCCCC
>NZ_WPCB01000089.1:0-6510 GCF_009741785.1 Haloarcula sp. CBA1122 | reverse complement strand
AACCGGGGCAATAGCCTCCCCCTTCGCCGGGTCGCGCTCGCGCCACCCGCGGTCGTCCGCGTAGAAGCCAGCGCCGATCTGCGGTACGTCGCCGACCCGACCGGCCAGCGCGAACCAGCGCCCGGCGGTCGATGTCGCCGCCGCGAGCCGGCCCCCGTCGGTCGCGACCGCGCCGACGGTGTCAGTGCCGCTGAAATGCTCACGGACCCATTCAAGATGATCTGCGGGTCCGCCATCAGGAGGGTCAGCGGCCTCGTATCGCTGTCGTGTCTCCGCAGTCGTGAGGTCGCGACCGGTTTCGACACCCATGCCTGCCGCGAAATCGACGGCCTCGTCACCGGCCAGCAAGACGTGTGGCGTCTCGGTTCCCACACTGTGGGCCACATCGGTGGCGTGTACAACGCCAGACATTGCACACGCCGCCCCGACCTGGCCGGCGTCGGTCATCAGTCCAGCGTCGGTCCGGACCTCGCCGTCGCTCTGGACGGCCCCACCGACGCCGGCGTTGAACGCCGGATCGGATTCGAGCGGTCGAAGCGCGGCTAGCACTGCGTCCATCGGACCCTCCGCCGCCGTTGCCTGTTCAGCGGCGTCAGTGAGTGTTTCCTGCCGAGTAGCCGGTGACTCCGGTGGACTGCCCGCGCCGCCGTGGACGATGACGTGCATGCAACCCCGTTGACACACGAACGGCATATCACCTCCGGCTATGACGTTAGTGTCGTCCCGACGTTCGGTCGAAGCCCTTTCTTTACGGACTGTGTTACCATGTCTGAGGGAAAGCGGCACGCCTTTAGGGGCGACTGTCAATTGGCGGAATATGGGCTACGATTACGATAAAGTGGAGGTTCCCGACGAGGGACAGCAGATTCAGGTCACGGAGGACGACGAACTCGACGTTCCGGAGAACCCGATCATCCCCATCATCCACGGGGACGGTATCGGGACGGACGTCGGTCCGGCCGCACAGAAGGTGCTCGAAGCCGCCGCGAACGCCACCGGCCGTGACATCTCCTGGATGCGCGTCTACGCCGGCCAGTCCGCCCGGGACAAGTACGACGAGAACCTCCCTGACGACACCGTCGAGGCGATCAAGGAGTTCAACGTCGCTATCAAGGGGCCGCTGACGACGCCGGTCGGCGCCGGCTTCCGCTCGCTGAACGTCGCGCTCCGGAAGACGCTCGACCTCTACGCGAACGTCCGCCCGACCTACCACATCGAGGGCGTCCCGTCACCGGTCAAGGACCCCGAGGAGATGGACATGGTCACCTTCCGGGAGAACACCGAGGACGTCTACGCCGGCATCGAGTGGGAGGCCGGCACCGACGAAGTCGAGGAAGTCAAGGAGTTCGTCGAGGACGAGATGGACTTCGACGAGACCATCCACGACGGCCCGGTCGGCATCGGCGTCAAGCCGATCACCGAGTTCGGGACTAAGCGCCTCGTCCGCGAGGCCATCGACTACGCCCTCGAAGAGGACCGCGACTCCGTTACGCTGGTCCACAAGGGCAACATCATGAAGTTCACCGAGGGTGCCTTCCGCGACTGGGGCTACGAGGTCGCCGAAGAGGAGTACGGCGAGCACGTCATCACCGAGGACGAGCTGTGGGACGAGTACGACGGCGAAGCGCCCGAGGACGCGCTGGTCGTCAACGACCGCATCGCCGACAACATGCTCCAGCAGCTCCTGACCCGTACCGACGAGTACGACGTCATCGCGACGATGAACCTCAACGGGGACTACATGTCCGACGCCGCCGGCGCACAGATCGGCGGGCTCGGCATCGCCCCCGGTGCGAACTTCGGCTCGGCCCGCTGTCTCGCCGAACCGGTCCACGGCTCCGCGCCGAAGTACGCCGGCGAGGACAAGGTCAACCCAACCGCGATGATTCTCTCCGGCCGACTCATGCTCGAATACATGGGCTGGAAGGACGCCGGCCAGCTCGTTCGTGACGCCGTCGAGGAGACCATCTCCTCGGGCGACGTCACCTACGACCTCGAACGCCAGATCGAGGGCGGCAACAAGCTCGCCACCAGCGAGTTCGCCGAGAAGGTCGTCGAGAATATAGAGAAGCTCGCGTAAGCGAGTCGCGCTGATCACCCAAACTCTACATTTTTATCGCGCACAACAGCCGGGACTGGCGAGACGAGCGGTCGTGCTGTCGGGAGAACGGGGCCGTAGCTCGGGAGTCGTTTTATCGAGCGTATCCGTCAGAGAAGGGTTACTCCGTCAGCGGAAGGACCACACCGAACACGAGCGGCGAGAGGAGGCCGACGAGAATACCGAGCATTTCCATGTCGACCAGCAGCGTGTCGCCCCAGGCGGGGAGCGTCCCGAGAACGGCGCTTCCGGCGACTTCCCCCGCGATGCCGAGGAGGAACAGCCCCGCCCCGAGCATGAACCCGCGCTTTGCGAGTGTCGCGTAGTCCGCGTTCCAGTTTTGGCTCATACAGGTCCGTTCTCGCGAGCCTACAAAGCTCTCTCGGATCGAAAGAGCTACAAGCGGGTTGACACTGATATCTGCGCATACATGGTTTCAGAATCGCTTCCGGAGCTACTTGAACTCCTTCTCTCGACGGTTCTCGCGGCCGGGCTAACTGTGGGAGGAGCACTCACCGAACAGGCCGCTCTCGCCGACCTGTCCGGCGGCATCTCCGCGTTCGCTGCGTGGGAAGTATATATGGGGCTGGTCCTCCTGTACGCCGGCTATATGCTCGCCTCCCGCCGAGTCCTGCCCGCGCTCGGTAGCGCCTGAATTCGTTCGTTGCGGGCGGTTATTCCTGAAGCGACCGCTGGGTCGTGTTCGCGACCCACACCGGCTGTGTCACTGTCGTAGACCCGACGTTTCGTAGCCGCAGGTATTGCGTGACACGGACCTGCTGGTCGCTCCGTTCGGCATCGAATGCCAGCCGAAGCGCCGAGACGGTACCGTCGTGACTGACGCGGAGCCGGACAGAGACATTGCGAGGGGCGCTCACGAACAGGGGTGTACTGAGCCTGTCAGGGTCCGTGAAACGGGTGCCGACGAGGACGACGCCGCCGTCGCTCCGGTCGGCAACGGAGAGATCGACGGCTTCCCCGATACCGCGTATCATCCGCCGCTCCGAGAGGTCTGAGACCGGGCCGTCGTCGCGGACAGTCCACTTGACCCGCTGGGGCCCGTTCGATCGCTCGTCGTACCGGGCCGCGACGATGGAGCCGTTGGTCCAGTAATCAATGCGGGTCGTAAAAGTGTTCAGTTCGGTGCCGTTCTGGCGGAACTGCCCGGCGTACGTCGTCTTGTTCGCCGCGACGTGGCGTGTGTGGTCGGACCGCCGGAGTACCGTCCCGTTGCTGTCGGTGACCCGCTGGCGGGAGACCAGCGTGTAGTTTGTCGTCGCGAGCGTCCGCGCGTGGGCGCTGGCCAGCACTGGCGGCACCACTGCCTCGTCGCTCACGCCCGGCGGATACCCGACCCCATCGGTCGGCACCGCTGCCGGCGTGACTGTTTCGGGGCTGTCCTGCTGGACGAAGCCCGAGCACCCGGCGAGTACGAGCGCGAGCGTCACGACAGCAGCCACTGCTCGCGTCATTGATTGCGCTACGGCCGCCGGCCCCAAACAGTTGTGGCTAGTCCTGCCAGTCCGGGTTCGATCTGGGCGGACTGAACACGTCGATACCCCGGACCGGTTCCTCGCCGTCGTTGCGCGCTTCGTGTGGCTCCTCACTCGGGACCACGTAGGAGTCCCCGGGGCCGATGACGTACTCCTCGCCGTTGACGTGGAAGGTAAAGGTCCCTTTCACAACGTAGCCGACCTGCTCGTGGCGGTGGCTGTGCTCCGGGACGGCCGCGCCGGGTTCGATATGAAACTGCTGGACGCTCATCTGCTCTCCGACCGCCAACTGTGTCAGGTGAACGCCGTCGACTGCTTCGACTGTCTCACAGGCCGCCTGTGGTACTTCTTCCATGCTCAGCTATGTCATGTCCACCGCACCTAAGCCTTCGTCCCCCGGCATCGGACGTCGGTGGATTCAGTACCGTCCGGCCCTGACAGAGAGGTATGTACGCGGTCGTCGGGTGTAGTGATTGCAGCGCGCTGTGGGTCACTGAGGGGCGACCGGAGACAACACAGTGCCCGCGGTGTGGCACGCGCCGCAAACACGAGAAGCGGCGGAAGTTCGTCGAAACGGACGACGAGGCCCACGCCCGTGAGGTCCGGGCGTCGATGCTGGCGAACCGGCAGGGGGAGGGTGACGCCTTCGCGGAGTTGGATTCCTACGCCGAAATGGAGCGCCAGGTCGACGGCGCAGGCGTGGACGACGAGACGTACCTCGAAGATTCGGGGGTGGATACAGACGCCGTGTCGGCGGCCGCCGACCGCGCCGAGCAAGGGGCGACAAGAGGGTCGAGCCGTAAGGAGACGGTCACGAACGCGCTCCGGAACCTCGACGAGCCGACCGAGGACGACATCGTGGCCTACGCCGAGGAACGCGGCGTCCCGGCGTCGTACACCCGGAAGGCACTGACAAAGCTGGTTCGTGCCGGCAAGGCATCGGAGAGTCGGGGGCAGTACCGGCTGCTATGACCGCGACGTTAGATCTGGAGCCCGGACCGGTCGTAGTCGGGTTTCTTGTCGGTCTCTCGGGACTGCTGTTTCTCCTCACACCGGTCGTTGACCCCGTCGCAGTCGGCTCACTGCAGGTGAGCACCGTCGCGCTCTCGGCGGTCGTTCTCACGCTCGGGTTCGCGCTGGGTACAGCCGTGTTCGCCCGGCGGGGCCAGCGGCTGTTCGCCATCGCACACGGTGTCTTCGCCGTCGCGTGGGCGCTGCTCGTGCTCGGTCCGTTGTTGGGCGAGGAAGCACTCCTGCTCGCCGGCGTCGTCGTGCTCGTTGCGGGTGCCGGCTTTCTGGTGAGTCAGAGCCGGCAGTGATGACAGACCGCCCCGAAGCCGGGACTACCGCCCGAGGTCGGCGTGCGCCGAGGAGAGGTGACGCGAGGACAGCGCCGCAAGTAAGGAGAGTTCGCCGGCCAGTGCGCCGGCGGCGATGACCTCCGCGAGCGCGTCGGCGTTGCTGCCGGCGGGGTCGCCGCCGCCGCCGTAGCCCAGCACGTCAAGCGCCTCGGACTGCGTGGGGAGACCCGTCCCGCCGCCGACGGTCCCGACCTCCAGCGATGCGATGGTGACCGATGCGTACAGACCGTCCTCGCGGGCGTCGACGGTCGTGATAGCGTTGCTCCCCTCGACCACCTGCGCGATGTCCTGCCCGAGTGCGAGGAAGGCCGCGGCGACGACGTTGGCGGCGTGGGCGTTGAACCCCAGCGCGCCGGCCTTCGCCGAGCCAACGAGGTTCTTGCGGGTGTTGGCCTCGACGATAGCGTCGGAAGTCGTATCGAGTCGCTCCTCCACCTGCTCGTGGGGGATGAGCACGTCCGCGGCGACGGTCCGGCCGCGGCCCTCAACGGCGTTGATGGCGGCGGGCTTCTTATCCGAACAGAGGTTGCCCGACAGCGCCACGAGGTCGGCTGGCGTTTCGGACTCGACAACGTCGCAGGCCGCTTCAGTCGCGATGGTGGCCATATTCATTCCCATCGCGTCCTTTGTGTCATAGGAGAACCGCAGAAAGACGCTGTCGCCGACGACGTAGGGCGTCACGTCCTGTAGCTCGCCGTGGCTGGTCGTGGACTCGGCAGCGTCGGCGAGAGCGTCGACGTGCTCGCGGACCCAGGCCGACACCTCACCCGCCTCGGCCACGTCTTCGACGCGGAACACCGGGGCGCGGGTCATCCCGGATTTGAGCACGCGAGCGGTTGCACCGCCGGCGTTGCGAATCGTCGAGACGCCGCGGTTGACGGAGGCCAGCAGCGCGCCCTCGCTGGTCGCCAGCGGGAGGTGGTGGTCGCCCTCGGCGGCCCCGCCGTCGACGGGCAGCGGGCCGACCACACCCATCGGGACCTGCGCCGCGCCGACCATGTTCTCGATGTTGCTCTCGGCGTCGGCAGCGTCGAAGGTGTAGTCGCCGACCGCTGAGAGGTCCGCGCCGGTCTCCTCGGCCAGCAGGTGTCTACGGGCCGCCGCCGCAGTGTCGGGGTCGGCGTGGTCTTCCAGTTCGTAGAGCCGCAACTCACCGTCACGAACGCGCTCCGCGAGCGCCGTAGCGTCGGAGTCGGTCATACTGACCGGTGTGGCTTCGGGACTCCTAACAGTTGCTCTTGGCAGGCCAAGCGTTTTGCAGTCGCCGTTCGGGGGTTCCGTATGGTCGACCGCGTATTCACGAACTGTGAGGTGCGGCCGCTGTCCGGCGACGGTCCGGCATCGGCGGTCGCAGTGACGAACGGAACTGTCACAGCCGTCGGCGACCCGGATGACCTCTCGACCGCGGGTGCCGAGACCGTCGACTGTCGCGGCGGCGTCTTGCTGCCCGGCTTCGTCGACGCTCACACGCATCTGGACATCGTCGCCGCCGTGCAGTCGAGGCAGACCTCGCCGGGGCAGACGGCCCGGACGACTGCATCGACCGGCTGCTGGCGGC
>NZ_WPCB01000054.1:0-23720 GCF_009741785.1 Haloarcula sp. CBA1122 | reverse complement strand
GGGCGTACGGAGCGGGCCGCGGATGCGTACGCACAGGCCAGCGTCGAGTACGAACGAGCACTGGGCGGTAACGGCACCGGAGCCGTCGGCAGAAGCCATCACGGACGCACGGGACGCAGTCGAGGCGGAATACGCCGAACTCCTGTCGGCCCCGGTCGACGCGGCACAGGCGGCTGCGGGCGCGGCCAGAGCCGCGACGGACCCGGCAGCGCGGGCCACACATTGGGAAGCCGCCCTCGACCGATACCGGACGGCGTACGAACTGGACTGGGGTCGTGACCGCCGCTTCGACGGCGACCGGGCGTCGCTCCGACAGGCGCTCGCGGACATCGCCGTCGAACTGGTCGATGCACACCGTGAAGCGGGGCAAGAGGCGCTGCGTGAGGGCAGCGACGAGTCAAAGCGAGAGAGTGCCGGGGCCGCGTGTGACGGTGCGGCGGCCCACTTCGAGCGCGCACGCGAGGTGGCCGCCGAACTCGTGCCCGACAGACGCGAGCCGCCAGCGGACGGACTGGCCGCCGTATCCGAACAGGAAGTCAGCGTCGAGTCAGAAGCGAAAGGTCGGTAATTGTTTATCAACGGAGAGTCGGGTATCGGTATGCGCTTTGGCATTATTTCGACGGCGAAAATCGCACGCAAGGACGTGATTCCGGGCATCCAGAAGTCGGACCACACGGTCGCGGCGATCAGCTCCAGAACCCGGGACCGTGCCAGCGAGGTCGCCGGGGCCCTCGATATAGACAGTGCCTTCGGCGACTACGAGACGATGTTCGCCGAGGCGGATATCGACGCGGTGTACAACCCGCTTCCGAACGCGCTCCACGCCGAGTGGAGCCAGCGGGCTGCCGACCACGGGCTCGACGTGCTCTGTGAGAAGCCACTGACCGTCGACACTGCCGGGGCAGTGGACCTCTTCGACTACTGTGCCGAACAGGGCGTCACGCTGATGGAGGCGTTCATGTATCAGTTCCACCCGCGGACCCGGCGGGCAAGGGAAATCGTCAAAAACGAACTTGGCGAGGTACACACCGTCGACGCGTCGTTCAAGTTCTCGCTCGGCGACGCCAGTAACATCCGGCTGGACCCGGAACTGGCCGGCGGGAGCCTGATGGACGTGGGCTGTTACGCCGTCAGCGCGGCCCGGGGCTTCCTCGGCGAGCCGGACCGGGCGTTTGCCCATGCCCGGGATTCCCGGGACAGCGGCGTGGACACGAACCTCAGTGGCATCCTCTCGTACGACGACGGAGGGGTCGCCTCGGTTTCCTGCGGGTTCGACGGACCGAGACGGGAGTACTACCGGGTCGAGACCGACGACGGCTGGCTCGAAGCGCCGAACTGCTTCGGCCCGGAACACGACGAGTCAGTCTCGCTGACGTACAGCGTCGACGGCCGCGAGGTCACAGAGACGTTCGACCCGGTGGACCACTATCAGTTGCAGGTCGAGGCGTTCGCGGACGCCGTCGAAAACGGCGAAGCGCCGCCGATTGACCGCGCCGAGACGCTGGGGAACATGCGCGCCATGGACGCGCTGGCCCGGAGCGCGGACACCGGCCAGCCGGTCGACATCGCCAGTCCCGAGTGAAACGTAAATCGGGCGTGTGCCACGACACGACGAGCGCGAAACGGTTTTGACTGCGGCGGATGAGGCACGTACTGTGACACCCCCAACAGTGACGCTTCCGAGTGGCGACGAACTGCCGATGGTCGGCGTCGGGACGTGGGACATCGACGGCGACACCGTACAGGAGTCCGTTCGAGCGGGGCTCGATGCGGGCTACGCTCACGTCGACACCGCCGAAGGCTACCGGAACGAGGCCGAAATCGGCGAGGCCCTGGCCGACTACGACCGCGAGGACGTGTTCCTCACGTCGAAGGTGCTGCCCAAGCACCTCGATTACGAGTCCGTCATCGAGGCCTGCGAGGCGTCGCTCGACCGCCTCGGGACTGACTATCTCGACCTGTATCTCGTCCACTGGCCAAACCCCGCTGTCTCTATCCGCGAGACGATGAACGCGATGGCGACGCTCCACGACCAGGGGAAGATCCGCAACGTCGGCGTCTCGAACTTCAGCGCGTACCAGCTCGGGGCCGCTCAGCACGTCGCCGACGTGCCCATCGCCGTCAACCAGATCGAGTACCACCCCTGGAACACCCAGGACCAAGTCGTCGAGTTCTGCCGCGACACTGACACCGTCGTCGAGGCGGCCGCGCCGCTGGGTCGGACCGAGGTGTTCGCCGACGACGTGATTCAGGAGTTAGCCGGGGAATACGACAAGTCGCCGGCCCAGATTATCCTGAAGTGGGCGGTCGAGAACGACGTGGTGGTGCTACCGAAGTCTTCCTCTCCCGAGCACGTCCGCCAGAACCTCGCGTTGTTCGACTGGGAACTCGACGCCGCCGACCGCGAGCGAATCGATGCCATCGAACGCGAGCAGGCGGTCTACGACACCGGCGTCAACGACTGGGACAACGATACTTACGGCATTTCACAGTAGTCCCAGATGGTCGATCCGCCCGCACTGGACCGCTGGGACGCCACGGCCGCGGCGAGCATTGCCGCTTTGCTTGTCCTGGCGTACGTCCTGGTTCCGAACCCGACAGTCCAGTACGGGACGTGGCTGGTCATATTCTGCGTCTGGATGGCCTGGTTCGTCTCTTTCGGTGCCAGATGGTTATATGGCCCCTAGAGGAGGTCGTTGAAGCTTTTACTCGATTCCGTGTCAGCGGAGATTTATTTACTCCCGCTCTCTATACGCACTTGATGCCCCGTATCGAAGTCTCGGAAAACCTGTACCGGCAGATCGAGAGCGAAGCCAACAACGACGACTTCAACGACACGCTGTGGAAGATGGTGGGCTCCTATCGGCGGACGAACAACCCGGAAGCGGACCAAACGTAAACGCACGTATCGTAGTCGTCGACGCCCCGTAGCGAGACAGTTCCGAATGGCCAGTTATCTCCGATAGCCGCTGTACCCGCGCCTGCTTCGACGCCGGTGTCCCGTCACTGTGAGCGGCAATCACTACCGTCAGTACGTACGTTTTTACCGTTTGAGCCGCTGCATACTGGTAATGAGGCCACGGATCGCCCTACTGAACGCGGCCCACGACGGCGATGACAACCGCCGGAACTTCCGGCGGGAACTCGACGCCGACCTCGTGGAATACGACGTGACCGAACGCGAACTGCCCGACACCTTCGCGTTCGACGGCTGTCTGGTCACGGGCAGCCGCGCGTCCGTCTACTGGGACGAGCCCTGGATACGGGACCTCGAATCCTGGGTGACCGACGCGGTCGACCGCGACATCGCGTTCCTGGGCGTCTGTTTCGGCCACCAACTGCTGGCGCACGCGCTCGGCGGGACCGTCGAGGCGATGGACGAGTACGAGATCGGCTACCGAACCGTCGAACACGACGGCGAGAACGAACTGCTCGCCGGCGTCGACGAGTCGTTTACCGTCTTCACGACGCATTCGGACCGTGTCGCCGAGGTGCCGCCGGGTTCGACCACGTTCGCCGAGAACGACTACGGCGTCCACGGGTTCCGGAAGGGGAACGTCTTCTCGGTGCAGTTCCACCCCGAGTACGACCCCAGGACGGCCGAGACGGTGACGAAAGGTAAGGACGGCCAGCTCTCCGACGAGCGCATCGAGGCGGTGCTGGACGGCGTCACGGAGGAGAACTACCGCGCCGCCTGCGAGGCCAAGCGACTGTTCGACAACTTCACCGAGTTCGCCGCGCGTCAGACTGGTGACGCGACCGGCACCGCCGCTGCTTCCGATGACTAAGCCGTCGAAGTACCTTCTGACGGTCAGGTGAACCGGCCGGTCTCGGCATCACATTCCTCACAGCGTGTCACCAGCGCGTCCCGGTCGTCCGTCATCTCGACGTAGTTGTGCGTGCGACCGCCACACTCCTCGCAGTGCCGAAGCATGTCCGTGTCGCCCATCTCCTGTGGCGCGCCGAGCGCAAGCGCAACGACGCGCTCGTCGCCCTCGTTGTGGCCGCGTTGCCACTCACCGGGGGCAAAGCGGATGGCCTCACCGGCTCCGACGCGCACGTCGCCGTCCTCCGTCTCGAACGTCGCTGTGCCCGACTGGACGAGAAACACCTCCTCCTGGTCAGGGTGGCGGTGGTAGCCGAAGCCGAAGGACTCGCCCGGTGCCAGTTCGTAGTAGTTCAGCGCGATGGCGTCGGTGCCGAGCGGCCCGGCGAGCGCCCGCTTGACCGACGCCGGCCCCATTCGCGACTCGACGGCGTCGAGACTGACTTTCTCCATAGTTGCCATGTACAGCGGACAGTCCTTAACCGTTAGTCAGGGCGAGTCACATCGGTGCCACTGGGGCACGCCACGGCAGAAGCAGCAAAACGGAGCGTCGGTCACTCGCGTCGGTCGATGTCGAGTTCTTCGTCGAGGTCTTCGAGCCAGTCGGCGTCTTCCAGTTCCGCCATCTGTTCACGGAAATGCGTCTTGCAGACACCGACCTTGATGCCGTCGCTCTCGACGGCGATGTCGGCTTCACGGTCGCAGTAGTGACACTGCATACCTGAATAGTAGCCCCGGACGACATTGAACCCTCGGGTTCCGTCTGCCGGTTGTCAGACGCTGAGCGCTGTTTCTACCTTGCCCCAGGCGGCGGCGTCCAGACCGGTGTCACCCAGCGTCTCGCCGTGAGCGTCGCTGCCGCCCGTCGGCACGAGGTCGTATCGCTCGATAGCGTCGTCGACGAGGCTGTCGTCGACCGTACGGCCGTAGGGGTACCACCGTTCGACGGCGTCGAGCGACGCACACTTGGACAGCGCGGCCGCCGTATCGGGGTATCGAAACGGATGGGCGAGGCCGACCAGTCCACACGCCTCCGAGAGGACTGCACAGCCGCGCTCGAAGGACGGGACCTCCCGGGCGACGTAACAGGGACAGTCGTCGCCAATTAGCTCGTCGAATGCGGACTGGAAGGTGTGATCCGACACCTCGGCGATCCCGTGGGCGATGTGGGGGCGACCCAGGCCGTCACGCGGTTCGACGGGGAGCGAGACGCCCAACCGGTCCTCGACACACTCGATGATGCGCGCGCCGCGCTCTCGGCGGTTCCGCTGGATGCGCTCACACTCGGCCCGGAGTTCGTCGGTCGGGTCGACGCCGTAGCCCAGCAGGTCCAGTCGCTGGGTCCCGGTTTCGACGCGGAGTTCGATGCCGTGGAGCAGCGTCACGCCGTCCCGGTCGGTAACGGGGCTGTCGAGTGCAGGCTGGAGTCGGTCGTGGTCCGTGAGGGCGACGACCTCGACGCCCGCTCGTCTCGCGGCGGCCGGGACCTCGTCGAAGGAGAGCGTCCCGTCGGAGCGGGTCGTGTGTACGTGCAAGTCAGCGACGACCATACAACACCCACAATCCCCAGCAGCAAGCCGCTTCTGGTCGAGCCATGTATCGTGGGAACACGAAACGTGAGTTCCTTATACGCATTAAGGGATATTATGATTATCTATAGTGAAGGTTTATTATCGACCATGAACTTTCGACACATATGCGAATGCTAAGCAACGCGACGGACGCCTTCCAATCGTATGACTACCCGGTTTCCGCCGAAGAGATCATCGAGGGCGACGGCGACATGGAGCTAGAACTGCCAAACGGCACCGAACGGCTGGGCGACGCGCTGAGCCGGTCGGCCCCGGAAACCTTCGAGAGCGCGGAAGACGCCGAGTTCGCGGCGTTCGCGGGCGTGTCGAGCAAGGCCATCGGCCGAAAGGGCTACTCCGACCGCGACCCGGTCTGCATGGGCGAAGACGGGCCGGACCAAGTCTCCTTCTAACGGCCCAGCACTACCTGCTGCCACCCCAGCTCTGGACGGGTTTCCCGTCTCCTTCGTTTTTACACGGGCGAGCAGCAGGGCTATCGCTGTCGGTGAGTGCACACACTGGAGCCAGCTACCTGTCGAGAAAGTCCGGTCTGTCGACGGCGTCAGTGCTGTCGATCGACTGCCTGTCGAGCAGTTCCGAGGAGTCGAGCGCCGACGGCAGACCGTCGCGGCCGCTGGTCGGCACGTCGTCTTCGTCGATGTACGTCTTCTCGCCGTTGATCAGGTCGGCCCAGAGGGCGTCCCGGTCGGCGTTGGTCGTCTCCGCCGCTTCCTTCGCTTCGTTGCGGCCTTCGTCGTACGCGAGTTCGACCATGCTCTTGTGGTACGCCGAGTTCATCTCGGCGTAGATGGCTTCGAGTTCCTCGCGGTTGTACTCCCCGAGGCGCTCGGCGACGCCGATGGCGTAGGCCCGGTCGGTGGCCTCGTCCTTGCCGAGCGTTTCCCAGTCGGTGCCGAACTCGTGCTCGTAGCGGCTCATGTCTCCACTTTCCGATCGGAGTGGACCTGCAGACCGGCGTCAGAGAAGGATATCTCCCGGATGTCACAGTCGATGGCAGTGCCTCGCATCTTGATAACCTGGACGCCGCGGGTCATGCTCCCGTTTTCGAGGAAGTTGTGGAAGAAGACGACGCCGTGTGCGAGGTAGTGTTCGTCGCTGTAGGAGGACGGGTCGGTCATCTCAGAGATGAGCAGCGTCGTCGCGTCCGTCTGTTTCAGCGCGGAGAGAAAGCCCGTGATCTCGTCTTCGACGTCGTTCATGAAATGCTGCAACAGCATCGTCGAGTCGATGACGACCCGCTGGATGTCGTTCTGTCTGATATAAGCGACGAGGCGGTTCGTCAGGCCGCCCTCGCTGCCGAACTGCGTGATAGTTCGCTTTCCGCTCTCGGTGACGAGGTTGAGGAACTGGATGGCGTCGGACTGCATGGCCCGGTCGAACCCGAACTCGTAGCCGGCCATGTCCTGCATCAACTCCGTCTTGGTCTCGTGCATCGTCACGTACAGGCACGTCTCGCCCTCTTTGACGCCCTGTGTAATGAACTGTGAGCAGAAAGTAGTCTTCCCGCTGCCCGGCGGGCCGCTGACCACATAAAGACGATTCGGGAGTAGCCCCCCCTCAATGAGTTCGTCGAAGCCGGGGACCCCACTAGAGAGACGCATATCAGCTACCTGAGTCCGTCTGGACATATGCTTTCACATTCTATTTTCACCGGTGATAACTCATTCGGCTGCCTCAGCGTTCGAGGGCGCTGGGGTGGCTATCAGCCAGTTCGAGCAGTCGCTCCGTGCCAGCCTCGTCGAACCGCATCGGCCGTCGCCACCACGGCCCCTTCCCCGAGTCGGACGACAGTTCGGTGACCAGTTCGTTCGCGTCGGTGCCGCCGCTCGGTGCCGACAGCGGGACGACCGTGTCGTACAGTCGTGATTCGTCAGCGTTGCCGCGAATGAGAACGCGAGCGTCGAAGGGGTCGCGTTTCACATGGGCGTTCGAGGCGAACTGTGCCTGTTCCTCGGACGGGAGGTCCCGGTACTCGTCGCCGGTCACCGCGTCACGAGCGAGTTGGAAGTGACCGATGACGTGGGCACCCCACTTCGGCGACGCCCAGGCCGAACGCTCGTCGGCCATCGACAGCGTCGCGTAGAAGAACAGGTAGTCACCGGCCGACAGCTCCGAGAGCGGGCCGGCCTTCACGCCGTGTTCGTCGCCGTACGTGTAGCGCTCGCCGCCGGCCTCGGGAAACTCCGGGTCGAAGTGGACCGGCTGGTCGGCCACCGCAGAAACGTCGGTCCGCAGGTCGAGGTCGCCGTAGGTCGGCACTGGCTCGCTGGTCGGTTTCGATTCGGGAATGGGAATATACTCGAAGGTGCCGTCGGAGAACAGTGGCCCGCGAAAGCCGGGCTCGTTCGTGTTCGCTCCGACGTTGATGGCGACGCTTCGCATACCAGGGGTTCGGTCGGTGCGGCAAAAGGACTGCCGGCGTGGCCGCACCGGCTACTGGCGGTCCGGCGGCTGGAGGTCCCGCTGGAACTCGTCGAACTGCTCCAGATTATCGGGCAGGGTAACGGACAGTTGCCGCTCGGCGCGGCGGTCGACGTTCGCCCCCTCGATGGGTTCCGCGACGGACTCCCAGCCGTCCTTGACGGTCAGGGACTTCGCCGGCGTGCCGGCGGCGATATGATGGGCTGGGATGTCCTTGCCGGCGATGGACTTCGCCGCGAGGATGGCGTTTTCCCTGACTTTGACGCCGGCCCGGACCATCGAGTCGTAGGTCAGGCGCACGTCGTCTTCGATGATGGTGTGGTAGTTGTCGACGTGGGTCTGGTCGACGGCGTCGTGGTCGTGGCTGTAGACGTGGGTGTCGTCGGAGATAGAGACGCGGTCGCCGATAGTGAGTCTCCCGCGGTCGTCCAGGTGGACGTCGTCGTGGACCACGACGTTGTCACCAACCTCGATGTTGTGGCCGTAGGTGAACGTGATGCCCTTGAAGAAGCGACAGCCCTCGCCACAGGAGTCAAAGAGGTGGTCGGCGAGCATCCGCCGGAACCGGAGCGCGAACTCGACGTTGTCCGCCATCGGCGTCGCGTCGAACTGCCGCCAGAGCCACTGGAGGTGTTTCGAGCGTTTGAACCGCTCCTCGTCTTTCTCGGCGTAGTACTCGCTTTCGAGGGTCGTGTTACAGGGGTCATAGCCCTGAAGCCGGACCCGCTCGGCCGGGGAGATATCCGCGCCGTCCTGCCAGCGCTCGTAGGCGTCCCGGTCGCCGTGGAGGTCGACCAACACGTCAGTGACAACATCGCAGGTGTCCTCGTCACCGGAAAGGCGCTCGTCGACCTCGTCGATGAACGCCCTGAGCCCCTCTTCAGCGAGCGGTGGCAGCGACACGTGACGCTTCGTCATGTCGAGTACGTGGCTTCGCGGGCAGATAGGGGTTTCCGTTACCTGAAACCTACCCAGTAACACCCGTGTCACGACACCGTATACCACGGAATTCGGCGAGCAAGCCACAGTTAAGACGCCGCCGTTCCAGACGACGACATGGTCAGGTCGGATTTCATCATGGAGATACGGCGCTACATCGTCAATCCCTCTGAGCGCCGGCTGCGAGCGCCGTGGCGGGTCACGCTGTGGGTGTTTCTCGCCGGATTCGGCCTCGTTCTGCTCTCAGGAGTGGTCGCAGTGGTGTCGTCCGTGGTGGGCGTGACGCCAGCGGTCGCAGTTGCGCGCCAGATTGCGCTCTTTGCGGCCGGAACCACCGTCGCTGTCGTACTCGGCTATCTGCTGGACCGACGGACGCTCTCTGACTACGGGTTAGGGTTCGACCGACAGTGGTGGCGCGACGCTGCGTTCGGCCTCGCGCTCGGGGCGGGGCTTCCCACGCTCGTCCTGCTTGTCGAGCTAGGCGCAGGGTTCGTGGAAGTCAGCGTCATCTTCGCTACCGTCGACAGCGGGCCGCTCCCACTGACCGCGTTCGGACCGCCGGTCGCTGTCCTCCTCTTGGGAGCGTTCTTCATCGTCCAGGCGACTGCCGAGGAAGTGCTCGTCCGTGGCTACCTGTTGACGAATGCGGCCGAGGGGCTCGCTGGCTGGGTCGGGAAGCGCCGCGCGGTCATCGCCGCGACGGCGCTGACCGGCGCGCTATTCGGCGTTCTCCACTGGACGAACCCCAGCGCGTCGCTGCTCAGCGTGACCAACATCACCCTCTACGGCCTCCTGCTCGGTGCGTGTTACGTCCTGACCGGGCGACTCGGGGTCGCCAGCGGCTTCCACGTCGCCTGGAACTACACGCTGGCACTGCTTGGCTTCCCCGTGAGCGGCCTCCGCATGGGTGTCTCCCTGCTCTCAACCGATGCGACCGGCCCGACGCTGGTGACCGGCGGCAACTTTGGCCCCGAAGGCGGCCTCATCGCGCTCCCGCTGCTTGGCGTCGGCGGAGCCGCGCTATACTGGTGGGTCCACCGCGAGTACGGCACGGTCGAACTGCTCGATGCTATCGCCACCCCCGAGCTCCGGATTCGGACGCGGTCCGACACCGCAAACCAAGACGGCTAAGTGGACAGCGCCGCTACAACGGGTATGGAATACGCGACACTCGGAAACTCCGGCGTCGAGGTCTCGGAAGTCGGATTCGGTGCCTGGGTCGTCGGCACGGACTGGTGGGGCGACCGCACCCGCGACGATGCTATCGACATGGTCCAGCACGCACTCGCGGAGGACGTGACGTTTTTCGACACCGGCGACGTGTACGGCCACGGCGACAGCGAGGAAATCATCGGCGAGGCGCTGGCGGAACACCGCGACGAGGTCACCGTCTCGACGAAGATCGGCTACGACTTCTACAACAACCCCCAGGCCGGCCACGGCGAACTCCCGAAGAAGGTCACACCTGAGTGGGTTCACACCGCCGTCGACCGCTCTCTCGACCGCCTCGGCATGGACCACGTCGAACTTCTGATGCTCCACAACGCCAACGTCGACGAGGTCGACGAGGACGTGCTGGAGGCGCTGGACGAACTCCGCGAGGAAGGGAAAGTCGAGGCCATCGGCTGGGCGCTCGGCCCCTCTATTGGCTGGCTCGCCGAGGGCGACGCCGCGGTCGCAAACGAGTTCGACGCGCTCCAGACCGTCTTCAACCTCTTCGAGCAGACTCCCGGCCAGCATTTCATCGACACTATCCGCGAGCAGAACGCCGATACGTCGGTACTCGCTCGTGTCCCGCACTCCTCGGGCCTGCTGAACGAGCAGGTGACCCCCGAGACGGAACTCGGCAAGGGCGACCACCGTTCCCACCGGCCGAGCGAGTGGTACGAAACCGGCTGGGAGAAAGTCGAGGAAATCCGGTTCCTAGAACGTGACGGAGCACGGACGATGGGCCAGGCGGCCATCCAGTGGCTCCTCTACAACGACGAGGTGGCGTCGGTCACTCCGACGTTCCGGACGAACGCCGACATCGACGAGTGGGCCGGCGCGCCCGATACGCCGCCGCTCAGCGACGAGGAGTACGACCGCGTGCAGGAACTGTACCGGGACAACTTCGGTATCGACCGCGACGACGGGATGGACGCCCTGCGCTCGTCGGTCGGCGGTGCGGACCTCGAAGAGACCGGGATGAAATCTGCCGGGGACTGACGGCGAGGTGTCGGAGCGCCGACGCACAGGCCACGGCAGATCAGGCGGGCGACTGATTTTCTCGCTGTCCACCGACTTTCGTACCGTCCAAACATGGCGGTTGGACTCTGACATCTCCAGTCGACAACTGACCCCTGGAGAACATCGACGACCAGACAGCTGTCTGTCGGTTCCCGGCTGTTACCCCTCTGTTTCGACAGGAGATGTACCGCCGTCTTGCGGTTGGGGTGGCGAAGTTTCACATTCACCACGGTGCGTCTGACGGCCGCAAGACGCGGGACGGAAGGCGGTTCGAGATGAAATGAAGGGGTTCGAGGCGCGGGAGCAGTCCACATGCCAGTTCGGGCGGACGCTGTTGCGGGTCTCGAAAACCGCCGGAGAAAAAGTCTGGAATCGTCGCGTCGGTAGTAGTCCTTAGGACTCGGGCTACTCGTTCAGCAGGCCGTCTTCTTCGACGCGCATGACGCCCTCGCCGTCTGGGAGGTTCGGCGCGTCGACGAGTTTGACGATGCGCTTGTTCCCCTTGGACTTGCGGAGGTACATTCGGAACGTGGAGGTGTGGCCGAGGATGTTGCCACCGATGGGCTGGGTCGGGTCGCCGAAGAAGGAGTCCGGGTTGGAGGCGACCTGGTTCGTGACGACGACGGCGGTGTTGTTGAGGTCGCCGACCCGCATCAGGTCGTGGAGGTGCTTGTTGAGCTTCTGCTGACGGTCGGCGAGTTCGCCACGCCCGACGTACTCGGCGCGGAAGTGGGCGGTCAGCGAGTCGACGGCGAGCAGGCGGACGGGGAACTCCTCGTCCTGGCTCTCGCTTGCGATTTCCTGGGCCTTCTCGGCCAGGAGAATCTGGTGGTTGGAGTTGAACGCCTTCGCGACGTGGATCTTCTCCAGCACGGAGGCGACGAGGTCATCGAGCAGGTCCTCATCGGTCGGGTCTGCGTCGTCCCCCTCCTCAACGATGCCGTGGAGGACCATCGTGTCTGCCAGTACCTCGTCGGCGAGGCCCTTGACCATCTGTTCGATACGCTCCGGTCGGAACGTGTCCTCGGAGTCGACGAAGATGGCGCTGCCTTCCAGTCCGCCGTGTTCGGCCGGTAACTGGACGTTGACCGAGAGCTGGTGGGTTACCTGGGACTTGCCGGCCCCGAACTCGCCGTACACCTCGGTGATGGACTGGGTCTCGACGCCGCCGCCGAGCAGGTCGTCGACCTCGTCGACGCCCCAGGAGAGCTTCCCGATCTGCTCGCGGCGTTCGAGCACTGTTGAGCCGGTTTCGAAACCGCCGATATCAGCTGCTTCGCGGGCAGCCTGGATGATGTCTGCCGCCGACGATTCGCCGATGTCGGCCGTATTCGACAGTTCGCCGGGGGAGGCGACCGCAATCCCCTGGTATGAATCGTAGCCGTTGTCTTCGAGTTTCTCTGCTGTCGCCGGACCGACACCCGGCAGCTCTTCGAGGTCCTCACTTGCGGACATGGACGTGCCTTGTGCGTCCGGCGGTATAAAGCCTCGTTAACACCAGAGTGAAAGTGAAAGTGTAGGACGGCAGCGGTGTCGTTCGAGACGGAATCGGGAGTTTTAGATGGGAAAGGGGAAAGAGCGCGTCGTCCTACTCCCAGGGGTGGTAGCCGGGACGGTCGGGCCACAGCGGATACCAGTACTCCTTGTCGCCTTCCACGGTAATTTCGTCGCTGAGGTTGCTGTCCAGTTTGAACTCCGCGGACGTGTTGCGTTCGTGGCTGTCGTGAGGGTCCGGCGCGAACGGGTAGTACGCGCCCCGGCGGAACGAGTACACCCAGTAGACAGTCTGGTTCTCGCGCGCGTGCTCGAACGCGAACAGCGCTGCGAGCAGGCGCGACCCGTAGCGCCGCTCGACGAGCGTGTCCGCGGCGAAGTGGATCGACGTGAGCAGGTCCTCGAAGTCGTCGTCGTGCAACACGACCCACTGGTAGCCGTGGTCGTCGGTCTCGAAGGTCGCCCGCGTGCCCGTCTCGACCATCCCGGCGTCGAGAATAGATTCGACCTCGTCGACGGCGTCCTGGAAGTCCGTGCTGTCGACGTCGGCGAAACACAGTGCCGCCTCGCCGGTCGGCTCGTACCCCAGGTCGGCCTCCATCGTGACGTAGGCGGTACTCATCCCGAACAGGTCGTCGGGGTCGGCGTCCCGTGTCGCGTCGGCCTCGGCTTTCACCCCGAGGACGCTCTTGAGTCCGTCGAGCAATCCCATATGCTCGTCTCTATGGGCCGGGGACCAAGGTGGTTTGTGTCTCCGTTGGTGAATCGGACTGTGTGAATTAGACTTTTCACAGCCAGAAAGCCCCGGCTGTCTGAACTCGGGGGACTCGCTGTGCGCTTCCTCGCTCCCGATTGTCGCTCGTGCAGTGCTTGCGTCGTCCGCTTTCGTTCAGACAGCCACCGGGAGACCGAAGGTCTCCCGAGCAGTCGGCGCGTAGCGCCGACGACGCCCCTTTCAGTCCCACCCGTAGCCGGTTGGTCAATCCAGGCTGGGTGGGACTGAGAGGGGCCGTGCTCTTGGCGAACCCCGGCGTAGCAAGCACCTACGGAGTGCAGCAAGCCGCGGGTCGCGAGGGACCGAAGGTCCCTCGTCTTGGTGAGCGGTGAAACCGCGAACCAAAGCCGAGAGCGCGGGGGCTTTCTGGCTCTGTATAACGGTCACTGCGGGAATCCGTATAACTCCAGAGGCGACGATGAAAAAGCCAACCGACCCTAGCGCCCTTCGAGTTCGCGTTCGAGGTCCTGCAGGCGGTCGATACGTTTCTTCGTCGACGGGTGGGTACTGGCCAGGCGGCCGATCCACCCGACGTCGATGGGGATGATGAAGAAGGCGTTCATCTCCGCCTGGTCGCGCATGTCCTCCTTCGGAACTTTGTCCATTTGGCCGTCGATCTTCATCAGCGCGTTGGCGAGGGCGGCGGGCTTGCCGGTAATCATCGCGCCGCCGCGGTCGGCGGCGTACTCGCGGTAGCGGCTGAGCGTCCGGATCAGGAGGAACGAGATGACCCAGACGACCAGCGAGATGAGGATGGCGACGATGACCGGTACCTGCTGGCCGCCACGTTCGCGGCCGCCGCTGAACAGCCAGCCCCACCGGACGATGAGGAAGGCAATCGTCGAGAGGAACGACGCGATGGTCATCACCATCACGTCGCGGTTCTTGATGTGGGCCAGCTCGTGGGCCAGCACGCCCTCCAGTTCGTCCTGATCGAGCGTGTCCATGATGCCCGTCGTCACGCAGACGGCCGAACTGTCTTTCGACCGGCCGGTGGCGAAGGCGTTGGGCACCCGAGAGTCGGCGACGGCGACCTTCGGCTTCGGGAGGTCGGCCTGCTGAGCCAGGCGGTCGACAGTCCGGTGGAGTTCGGGGTACTCTTCCGGTTCGACCGTCCGGGCTCCCATCGAATACAAGGCGAGCTTGTCGCTGAAGAAGAACTGCGCACCGAGGAACAGTCCCATGACGACCACGATAAGCGCGAGGTTCTCGAAAGCCACAACGAGCACTCCGAGGAAGACGATGTACAGCGCGAACAGCAGGAACATCGTCAGGGCCATTCGGCCTCGGAGCCCCCAGTCTGTTTGCCACTCCATGCCCAGTGATAGACGGTCGACACTCTAAAACCTCGCTATCGTGGGAAAGTGCCACACGTCGGGGCCAGAGGACCGTCAGCGGGGCAACTGTCCACACACATTTACTCTCAGGGCAACAACCGGATGCATGAGCGACACAGTCGTCGTCACTGGCGGGCTCGGGCGTTCGGGGCGCTGGATCTGTGACCACCTCGCCGGCGAGTACCACGTCGTCTGCGTGGACCTGGACCACCCGGGCTGGGAAATCCCGACGCGGGAGCACATCGATTTCAAAGCCGTCGACGTGACTGAGGGCGTCGAGGTCCGTGACCTGTTCAGCGAGATCGATCCAGACGCCGTCGTCCACTGGGCCGCGTTGCCGGCGCCGGAGCGCCACGCGGGCACGCGAGTGTTCGACACCAACGTTTCCGCGACGTACAACGTCGTCGACGCGGCGGGTCGGGCCGGCGCGGACGTCGTCTGGGCGTCCTCGGAGAGCGCCTACGGACTGGCCTTCGCCGAGGAGACGCCGCTCCCGGCGTATCTCCCGATAGACGAGGCACATCCGACTGCGCCGGAGGACCCGTACGGCACATCGAAGGTCGCCGGCGAAGAAGTAGCGAAGATGGTCGTCCGGCGTGACGGCGTCAACGTGGCATCAATCCGCCCGTCGTGGATTCAGTACCCCGGCGAGTACAACTGCCGGGACGTGGCCACGGGCGACCTCGCCGACGGTGCGGGCAACTGCTGGTCGTATGTCGACGTTCGCGACGTGGCGACAGCAGTTGCGGCGGCGCTCGATGCCAACCTCGGCGGGCACGAAGCATTCAACGTCGCCGCCGCCGAGAACTACGTCGCCGGCCGACGGCTGACCTCGTGGAAGAGCAGTGGGGGGAGCTTCCCGCAGAGTGTGAACTGGACGACGACCAGTCGGCGCTCTCAACTGCGAAAGCGCAGGGCCTGTTGGACTGGGAGCCGGAATACGACTGGCGTGAGGCCGTCGACGCCGACATTGCAGCGCCGACCCTCACGGGTGAGTGAGCGCTTGGGAGCAGTGCTGGACCTGCCGACGGCGTCCTGCCGCGGCGGCGGAACACACGGCTTAAACAGTTCAGTACAGTAAGGCCGGTAATGAGCCGGTCGGGAGAGTTCTGTCCACGCTGCGGTGACGAAATACCGGAGGGCACCGACGAGCGCCCGGAGCTGGCTGGAGCCGGCGGCCAGCGCAACTCCGAGCACGTCCTCTGTGACGCCTGCTACTTCGAGGAGTTCGACTTGGTGGACGCCCCCGACACCATCCAGGTTCGGGTCTGTTCGCGGTGCGGCGCGGTCCACAAGGGAAACCGCTGGGTCGACATCGGCGCGGAGGACTACACCGATATCGCCGTCGAGCAGGTCAGCGAGGCGCTCGGTATCCACGTCGACGCCCAGTCGGTCGCCTGGCAGGTCGCTCCCGAGCAACTCGACAAGAATAACATCCGGATGCACGCGGAGTTCTCCGGCGTCATCCGCGGGACGCCAGTCACCGAGGAAGTGACCGTCCCCGTCCGCATCTCCCGGCAGACGTGCAAGCGCTGCGGGAAGATCGCCGGCGGGTCCTTCGCCAGCATCGTTCAGGTGCGGGCCGACGGGCGCGACCCGACCGACGACGAGCGCGAGCGGGCCGAAGAAATCGCAGAAGAGTACATCGCCGCCCGTGAAGCGACCGGCGACCGCAACGCCTTCATCACCGAGACGAAGTCCGTCGACAACGGGCTGGACATGAAGATCTCGACGAACCAGATGGGGCTTGGCATCGCCAAGCGCATCACCGCCCAGCTCGGCGGGTCGTACTCCGATTCGCGGCGTCTCATCTCCGAAGACGAGGACGGCCAGGAGCTGTACCGGATGACCTACGCCGTCCGCCTGCCACGGTACCGCCAGGGCGAGGTCATCGACCCGGAGGACGGCGACGGCCCGGTGCTGGTCCGCTCTGTGCAGGGGAACCTCAAGGGCGTCCGCCTGACGACGGGCGAAGACTACGAGGCCAGTTTCGAAGAGGGCGAAACGCCCGACGCCCGCCGCCTGGGGTTCCGCGAGGACGCCCAGACGACCACTCTCGTCGCCGTCGAGGACGACAACGCCGTCCAGGTGTTAGACCCCGAAACCTTCGAGAGCAAGACCGTCCCGCGGCCGGACTACCTCGACGCCGACACCGACACCGACGAAGTTCCGGTGCTGAAGAGCCACGCCGGGTTGCACATTCTCCCGGCCGAGGGAGACAACACGGATACCGATGAGTGAGGACGGAGCCAGACGCGAGTCGAGCGAGACGGACGACCAGCAGCTAGCCGCTGTCGTCGCCAAGCCTCGCTCGCAAGTCGCTATCGAATCTTTGCGGGCCGAGGGCGTCTACGACGATACCAGAAGCATCACCGAGTGGACCGCGGACAGCGTCGCGGTTCCGGTGACGGCTCCGCCACAGGAGACGCAGTTCCGGGAGGTCGTCCGGCAGGTCGGCGAGCGCCGTCTCCGAACGCTCGATGACCACCTCCGGGAGCGCGGCTGGAACGACGAGGAGATCGCTGCCGCGCCGAGTTCCTGGGCCGTCCTCGGCTCCGTCGTGCTGGTCGACATCGGCGACAGCCCTCGGCCGGCGGAAGTCGGCGAGGCGCTGCTGGCGCTCCACGGCGAGGCCGAAACGGTGCTGGCCCGTCACGGCATCTCCGGCGAGCACCGCGAACCCAGCGTCGAAGTCATCGCCGGCGACGGCGACACTGAGACGGTCCACACCGAACACGGCACGCGCTACGCGATGGACCTCGCCGAGGTTATGTTCTCGCCCGGCAACAAGGCCGAGCGGGCGCGGATGGGCGACATCGTCGCGGCAGACGAGCGGGTGCTGGACATGTTCGCCGGCATCGGCTACTTCACGCTCCCGATGGCCCGTGCCGGCGCGCAGGTCACCGCCGTCGAGCGCAATCCCACGGCGTTTCGCTTTCTGGTCGAGAACGTCATGCTGAACGATGTGGACGAGCGGGTCCACCCCTACCGGGCCGACTGCCGGGATGTCGTTCCGGGCTTCGCCGAGGAGGCACGCGCCGACCGAATCGTGATGGGATACTACGAGGCCTCCGCGCCGCGCGCGGAGGACAGTCGGGCTCCGCCCGACGCTTCCCACGAGTACCTCGACAGCGCGCTCGACGCGCTCACGCCCGGCGGCGTCCTCCACATGCACGAGGCCACGCCGGACGCGCTCGTGTTCGACCGTCCCATCGAGCGACTGGAGGCGGCCGCCACCGAGGCCGGCCGGGACGTCGAGATTCTGGATACCCAACGCGTCAAGGAGTACAGCGAGGGCGTCGCCCACGTTGTCGTCGACGCTCGGGTGCAGTAGGGCGTCTTTACGCACGCAATCCAGACAAGTGAGAACAGGTAGCATGCCCCGGGCAGACGGTCGTAACGCCTAATTAGGCGAGTAGTCAAGGGAACGGCATGGACAGACAGCAGATTATCGCCATCAT
This sequence comes from Haloarcula sp. CBA1122, assembly GCF_009741785.1. Lineage (NCBI taxonomy): Archaea > Methanobacteriati > Methanobacteriota > Halobacteria > Halobacteriales > Haloarculaceae > Haloarcula > Haloarcula sp. CBA1122. The sequence continues at coordinate 5,646 of NZ_WPCB01000054.1, read as the reverse complement.
TCTCGTCGGTCTGATGGTCGGGTCGTCGGTGGTCTACGGGTTAGCCTTCGCCTTCTTCTAGTCCCACACGTCCGACAGCGGGTGGTTGCCGTCCCCGGACCGCGAGCGCGAGCGGTCGTGCCGGCGTTTGGTCCCCGAACTGAGCGCAGAAAGCGCCTGGTCCGGTGCGAACCGTGGCAGGTCGGGCGCTGAGAGGCGGTCGACCTGCGCACGGAACCAGTCGGGCATATCGTGCTCGGCGCGCTCAAACAGGTCCAGCAGCGACGAGTCCGCGAGGTAGGTCGCGCCATAGTCGTCGGGCGCGCGGACGACGCGGCCACAGGCCTGGATGACCGTCCGCAGTGCCGTCCGGTAGTACCAGCCCCACTGGTCGTCTTCGAGCCGTCGGGCGACGCGGGAGTCGCGGGTGTTTGGATAGGGAGCCTTGCACAGCACCTGCCAGCGACAGAGATCGCCCTCCAAGTCGAGGGCCTCCTCCATCTTCACCGAGAGGAACACGTCGGGGTTGTCGCTGCGCTTCCAGGCGGACAGCGCCCCGTCTCGGCCGTCTTTATCGTGGGTGCGGACGCGAGCGCCGACGCCGAAGTCGTCGAGGAGGTCCTTCAGTTGCTCCTGAATAGCGTAGGAATGGCAGTGAATGAGCCCCTTCTCGTCCGTGTGCTGTGCCATGATGCGAACGACGGTCCGGGCGATGTCGGGCAGCGTGTCGTCGCGGTGCTCGTAGGTCATCTTCCCCTGGGCCACGTCGTACAGCGGCCGGTTCTCGACGGGGAAGGTGTGGCCGACCTCGACGAGCGCGACGTTACTGGGATCCAGACCGACGTTCGCACAGAACGCCTCCTTGTTGAGGATGGTCGCCGACAGCAGAGCGAAGCGGTTGCCCCGGTCCCAGACGGTGTGTTTGAGGTAGCGCTCGGGGTTCATCGGCTTGATCGTCACCGGGGCGTTCTCGCCGTCGGCCTGGTCGACGACCCAGGTGGTCGCGCTCTCGGTGTCGGTGTAGTCCTCGCGGAACCACCCGAGGTCCTGTCGGAGCGTGTTCAGCGAGTCACGTTCGGCCACCTCGTCGCCGGTGAGTTCCGCCTTGTTCCGCAGTTCCTTCACCCGGCGCTCGGCGAGGTGTTCGACCCGTTCAGTGAAGGAGACGGCCTCGTCCAGGCCGTCGATGTCCGGCACGTCGATGTCGTTCCACATCGGGATGGACTGCGGCGAGAGGTCGATGGTGGCGTACATCTCCGCCCACTCGCCCAGGCCGTGGGCCTCGTCGATGACGACCACGTCGCGCTTGCCGAACACGTCGCTGCCGGCGGTCTGCATGAAATAGGCCAGTGTCATCGCGGCGATGCGGCGGTTCGAGGCGATGGCGCGGTCCGAGAAGTACGGACAGCGGTGTTTGACCTGGCAGTCGAACTTCCGTTCGCGCACGCACGGGGCCTGGTTCACCGGCGTGTCCGTCTCGCCGGGGAGGATGCAGTCGTAGTTGTTCTTCCCGCGGATGACACAGAGGTCCTCGAGCAGAGCGTCCTCGGCCACGTCGTCCAGCTGGGAGACCTGTGGTGTGGTGTAGTAGGCGTCGATGACCTGTTCCGGGGCGGCCTCACCCGCGGTCCGGGCACAGCCGGCGATAGCCCGAGCGAGCAGGGACTTCCCGCTCCCAGTCGGCGCGCGAACGAGGACCACGTCCTTGCCGCTCTCAAAGGCCGCACGGATGTCAGCGAGGGCCTGCTTCTGGTTGCCCCGGTAGGACGGGGCCGGGAACTCGTCGGTAATCCGCGCGGGGTACACGCGAGAAAGCAACGGACGAGGCGGCCTAAACCTTTCTTGTCGTTGGATGAGCGTCGGCGGCTAGCGAGATGACGGGGGTGGGTCGTGTTCACAGGCACACGGTCGTGGTACTGATACTCTCGGAACTCTTATACATATACCCCCTGTACGTATATTTGCAATGGCAAACGGTAAGGTTGATTTCTTCAACGACACAGGCGGTTACGGTTTCATCTCGACTGAGGACGCGGACGATGACGTTTTCTTCCACATGGAAGACGTTGGCGGCCCTGACCTCGAAGAAGGCGAGGAGATCGAATTCGACATCGAACAGGCCGACAAGGGCCCCCGCGCGACGAACGTCGTCCGCAACTAAGGCAGATTTCCGGTCGCCTTTGGGCGACCACATCTGACACTTGTTCTTATCTGAAGTCACTCGACGAACAGCGCGTACAGCACGGCACAGAGCCCTGCGACGGTCACGAGACCCCTGACGAGCAACACAATGCCAGCCCCAGCGCCCGCCCAGACAGCGATGGTGGCAGTGGCGTAGACGCCGGCGGTCAGCGACCCGATTCCGACGGCGAGCCACCACATCTTCGGCGCGTCGTTGCGCCGGTAGCCCCGGTAGGCCAGCGACGCGACGAACAGTCCGACGACGGCCGTCAGGGCTCGCGAGAGTTCCGCGACGGCGTCCGGCGCGAGCAGGTCGAGCGGGACCGTCACGACGACTCACCCCCGTAGACGGTCCACAGGATCGTTCCGAGCCCGAGCAGTTCGCAGGCGCTCACGAGGAGCGAGCGCCCGACGACACCGACGCCGGTGGCCGTGGGGAGCGCGATGCGGAGGATCTCCGGTACAGTCGTGAGCAGGAGAAGCCCGACGGCGAGCGTCAGCATGCCCGTCCGACCCGGCCCGCGACGATAGCCGTGGACGAGGACGACAGCGATGGCGGCCGAGAGCAAGACAGAGAGTATCGACAGCGCGACGACGGCCAGCGCAATTTCCGGATCGGTCCCACCCGTGCGTATCTGCAGTAGCGTCGCGAACATCTCAGGACAGCCCCTCGAACAGGTCGGTGAATCGGTCCGCCGGATCCGACGAGGACCGTGAGACAGCCACGTCGTACGACCCGTCGGCGAACGTGACGGTCACGTCCTCGACGGTCGCGACATAGCGCTTGTAGTGGTGTCCGTCGGGGTCGACGGCCTGCCGTTCGGCGACGAGGTCGGCGGCTTCCAGTCGGTCGAGGCGGCGGTACGCCGTCGGGTCGGACATCTCGCAGGCCGTACAGAGTTCGGAGACGGACATCGGTCCGGTGGTGAGTTCGGCGATGATGGCCCGCGCGTACTCGTCTTCGAGCAGCGCGAGCAGTTCATCGTCGCCGACCGCGTCCATGCTCGCTGAAAGCGAGCGAGACGCAATAAAATCGGTCCACTGGCTTCCGAATCAGAAGCAGTGCCCGCGGTGATACGTCGGTCCCGGCCGGTCGTCCGGACATGCCACCGAAGTCACCGGAGCAAAGAGACAGCCGGACGACCCCGAGCGTCGTCGAGCGGACTGTCTCTCGCCTCGTCTGGCCGATCTGGAACAGCGCGGACGGCAGGCTCAGAGCGCCACTGCGTGCGGTTCTCCCGGCGGTACTGTCGTTTCTCGCCCTCGCGGCGCTACAGAGCGTCGTTCGGGCCCGATTCACGCACCCCATCCGAGAACCGCTCGAAGCGGCCGGGATCGGAGCGGTCCTCGTCGCCACGGTGTTCGTCAGCGCGCGGGTCCTCGACCGCCGACCTGTCGGCGAGTACGGCCTGTCGCTCGACCGTCACTGGTGGCGGTCATTCGCCGTCGGCGGTGCGATAGCGACCGTGATCAATGCCGGCGCGCTCGCCGTCGCAGTCGGCGTGGGCTGGGCCACTGTCGTCGGCGTCGCGGAGGGAGCCGGCGATCTCCCGTTCCTGCCGGCGATGGCCGTCGTCTTCACCTACGTCGCCCTCGCGTCGGCGTGGGAGGAGATCGTCTTCCGCGGGGCGATGCTGAAGAACCTCGCCGAAGGGGCCGACGGGCCCGTCCCGCGGTGGGCCGCGGTCGGCGTGGCGGTGCTCGCGAGTTCGCTCGTCTTCGCCTTCCTGCACGGCGGGAAGGTCGACCACCCGAGCCAGTACGGCTATTACCTGCTCGCCGGACTGGTCCTGAGCGGCGCGTACGTCCTCACCGGCGACCTCGCCCTCCCGATCGGCTTTCACGCCTGGTACAATTTCACCCAGAGCGCGGTGTTCGGTCTCGGCCACTCACAACGGACGCCCGAGCTAATCGCAGTCGATATCGTCGGCCCCGCACGCTGGGTGGGCGAAGAAGGGATCGCCTACTCGCTCTTCGTGGTCGTCGGCGGCCTCCTGCTACTGACGTTTCTCCGCTGGCGCGACGGCCGCCTTGGAATCGACGAGCGCGTGACGCGGTGGACGCCCGGATTCGAACGGGAGACGTGACGACTTAGAGGGCGGCCACGTCCGCCGCCGTCACCTCGCGGTCGTCGGGAAGCTGGTCGATGCAGTCGTAACAGAGGAAGTGTTCGGTGTCGTCGCCGAGTTCGAGGACGATTCCCTCGGTCGGTCTGGACTCCTGCGACCAGATGTTGGCGATGCCGCCGGCTATCGAAACGTTCGTATCGCACCCGTCGCAGGCTCTAGAGGCCATTAGCGAGTTTTTATGCGCTGTATACACTTCAAGGTAGCTGGCCCCTTCGAACAGTTCAGTACAGTTAACTCTCGACATACTTTTGTCGTCCGATGGCCACCGTCCAGATAATGCAAATACTGGTCACAGGGGGTGCCGGGTTCATCGGCGGCCACCTGGCACAGCGGTTCGCCGCCGACAGCCACGATGTGGTCGTATTGGACAACCGCGACCCGTTCTACGATCTGGATATCAAGCAACACAACATCGAAGCTGGACAGGCGGCCGCCCGGAACAGCGACGGGAGCTACGAGTTCATCGAGGGCGACGTGCGTGACGCGGAGCTAGTGACGGACCTCGTCGCCGACGCCGACTACGTCTACCACCAGGCCGCCCAGGCCGGCGTCCGCCCGAGCGTCCAGAACCCCCGCAAATACGACGAGGTCAACGTCGACGGCACGCTGAACCTCCTCGACGCCTGCCGCGACGAGGGCATCGAGCGGTTCGTGATGGCGTCCTCCTCCTCCGTTTATGGCAAGCCAGAGTACCTGCCCTACGACGAGCAACACCCCACGACGCCCGTCTCACCCTACGGCGCGTCGAAGCTCGCCGCCGAGCGCTACGCCTGCGCCTACAGCGAGGTGTACGACCTGCCCGCCGTCGCGTTGCGATATTTCACCGTCTACGGCCCGCGGATGCGCCCGAACATGGCCATCTCGAATTTCGTCTCCCGGTGTCACAACGGCGAGCCGCCGGTCATCTACGGCGACGGCACGCAGACGCGCGATTTCACCTACATCGAAGACGTCATCGACGCAAACATGACGCTGCTTCACGAGGACGCCGCCGACGGCAAGGCCGTGAACATCGGCTCGACGGACAACATCGAGATCAAGACGCTCGCGACGGAGATCCGGGACCAGATCGACCCGGATCTCGACCTGGTCTACGAGGAACGCCACGACGCCGACGCCGAACACACCCACGCCGCGACCGACCGCGCCGAGGAACTGCTCGGCTACGACCCGGACCACACCATCCGGGAGGGCGTCGCGAAGTTCATCGACTGGTACCGCGACAACCGCGACTGGTACGAGCCGCTCGTTCGACAGTCCTGACGGGCGACACGAACAGGCCACGGTTTTAACCCCGTCCCGTCCTGCAGGAAGGTATGCACGTCCTCGTGACCGGTGCGACGGGGTTCGTCGGGGG
>NZ_WPCB01000079.1:0-9781 GCF_009741785.1 Haloarcula sp. CBA1122 | reverse complement strand
GATCGCTGCCCAGCTCGACGACGCGTCGACGGACGAGGCGGCCGCCATCGCCGTCGCCATCGGTGCACACCTCACCGACCGTCAGCGCGCGGCGGCAGCGGCCGCGGCGGCTGCGGCGGCAGACGACGGGGACTCCTGGGACGGCAGACAGTGGTCGTTCTCCGGGCGCGTTGAAGCCACGCAGAAGCGGTCCGTTCGGGTTCGCTCGGACGCGCCGACCGACCCCTGGAGCGCTGCCGGCCGCGCCGAACGGTTCTAATCGCGGACAGTTTTTTGTCAGTTGCTCGGCGACGCCCTGAGTCGGTTTGTGGTCATGTTCCATACTAACATGATTATATATGTAAGTTTGGCCGCTATCTGCGCATAGTTTTATGGGCCGACTCTCAGTATGAGGGCGTATGTTCGATAAGGTGCTCGTCGCTAATCGCGGGGAGATAGCGGTGCGCGTGATGCGCGCATGCGAGGAGTTGGGCATCGGCACAGTGGCCGTCTACTCTGACGCCGACAAGCACGCCGGGCACGTCCGATACGCTGACGAGGCGTACAACGTCGGCCCGGCCCGTGCTGCGGACTCCTATCTCGACCAGGAAGCGATTATCGACGCTGCCAAGCAGGCCGACGCGGACGCCATCCATCCTGGGTACGGCTTCCTCGCGGAGAACGCCGACTTCGCGGAGCGCGTCCAGGAGACGGACGGCGTCACCTGGGTCGGCCCCGAGAGCGAGTCGATGGAGGCACTGGGCGAGAAGACAAAGGCCCGCAAGATCATGCAGTCGGCCGACGTGCCCATCGTCCCCGGGACGACCGACCCGGTCGATGACCCCGAGGAAGTCGTCGAGTTCGGCGAGGAAAACGGCTTCCCGGTGGCCATCAAGGCCGAGGGTGGCGGTGGCGGCCGCGGGATGAAAATCGTCCACGACCCTGAGGAAGCCGAGGAACAACTCGAAAGCGCAAAGCGGGAAGGAGAGGCGTACTTCTCGAACGATTCGGTGTATCTCGAACGGTATCTTGAGAACCCCCGCCACATCGAGGTCCAGATCATCGCCGACCACCACGGCAACGTCCGGCATCTGGGCGAGCGTGACTGCTCGCTCCAGCGCCGCCACCAGAAGGTCATTGAGGAGGGGCCATCGCCGGCCCTGAACGATGCGCTCCGCGAGAAGATCGGCGACGCTGCCCGCCGCGGCGTCCGCGAATCGGACTACTACAACGCCGGGACTGTCGAGTTCCTCGTCGAAGAGGACACCGACCGCGAGCAAGGGGAACTGCTCGGCGAGGAGGCGAACTTCTATTTCCTCGAGGTTAACACCCGCATTCAGGTCGAGCACTGCGTCACCGAGGAGATCACCGACATCGACATCGTCAAGTGGCAACTTCGGGTGGCGATGGACAAGGAGATCACCTTCGAGCAGGACGACGTGGAGATCGAAGGTCACGCGATGGAGTTCCGCATCAACGCCGAGAACGCCGCTGACGACTTCGCGCCCGCAACCGGCGGCAGCCTCGACACCTACGACCCGCCGGGCGGTATCGGCGTCCGCCTCGACGACGCGCTCCGGCAGGGCGACGACCTCGTCACGGACTATGACTCGATGATCGCGAAGCTCATCACCTACGGCGGGGACCGTGAGGAGTGTATCGAGCGCGGGAAACGGGCGCTCAAGGACTTCGACATCGAAGGCATCCCGACTGTCATTCCGTTCCACCGCCTGATGCTCACCGACGAGAAGTTCGTCACCGGGACACACACCACGAAGTACCTCGACGAACACCTCGACCGCACGCGCGTCGAGGATGCACAGGAGAAATGGGGCACAGTCACCGAATCCGACGGAGACGAGGACGAGGAAGTCGTCGAACGCGAGTTCACCGTCGAAGTCAACGGCAAGCGGTTCCAAGTCGACCTCGAAGAGCGCGGCGCACCCCCGATCAACGTCGGCGACGTGGACGCCGACGGCGGGAGCCAGCCACAGCGGCCACGGGGCGGCAGTAGTTCAGACAGCGGAGGCGGCAGTGCCACCGCCGCCGAAGGGCAGGAAGTCGCCGCGGAGATGCAGGGGACGATTCTGGAGGTCAACGTCGAGGAAGGCGACGAGGTCGAGGCCGGCGACGTCCTCTGTGTGCTGGAAGCGATGAAGATGGAAAACGACATTGTCGCCGAACGCGGCGGCACTGTCAACGACGTAGCCGTCAGCGAGGGCGAATCCGTCGACATGGGCGACTTGCTCTTTGTGATCGGGTGAGCGAGCGGCCTGCCCGCCGCGCGCTGCAGACGCCTTTTATTCCGGCCGGTCGAAGCCCCCTCCATGAACGAGACACGCCACCGGGTACTCGATGCACTGGCAGACGGCCCTGTCTCGGGGCCGACCCTCGCCGACGAACTGGACATCTCCCGCTCTGCGGTCTGGAAGCACGTCGAAGCCCTGCGTGACGAGGGGTTCGAGATCCGCAGCGACGATGCGGGCTACGTCCTCGATTCGGTACCGGAGTTCGGGGCGAGCGCGGTCGAATACGGCCTCGACGCGCCGTTCTCCGTCGAGTACCACGACAGCATCCCCAGCACGAACGCTCGTGCCCGCGACCTCGCGGCGGAGGGGGCGTCGGACGTCGTAGTGCTGGCCGACGAACAGACCGGCGGCCGGGGGCGACTCGACCGCGATTGGCACTCACCGAGCGGCGGGGCCTGGCTCTCGGTGCTGTTCCGGCCCGACGTGCCGATGGCCCACGCGCCGGTGTTCACGCTCGCGGCGGCCGTCGCGGTGACGCGGGCGGCCCGCGAGGCCGGCATCGACGCCAGCATCAAGTGGCCCAACGACGTGCTCGTCCGGCGCGGCGAGGAAGAACGCAAGCTAGTCGGCATCCTCACCGAGATGGAAGGCGAGGCCGACCGCGTCTCGTGGGTCGTCGTGGGCATCGGCGTCAACGCGAACGTCGACCCCGCGGACTTGCCCGACGAAGCGAACCCGACGAGTCTCTCGGCCGAGCGCGACGAGCCGGTCGACCGACGGCTGTTCACCCAGCGACTGCTGGAGGAGTTCGACTCGCTGCGCCAGGACACGGAGCAGGTCGTCGAGGCGTGGCGGGAGTACGCGACGACGCTGGGACAACAGGTCCGGGTCGAGACGCCGGGCGGCCCCATCGAGGGCGAAGCCGTAGATATCCAGTTCCCGGGCGCGCTCGTCATCGAGACAGAGTCCGGGACAAAAATCGTTTCAGCGGGAGATTGCGAACATCTCCGTCCGGTTACGGAGTGAGGGCGACGACAGGAGACACGTCACTGTGGGACGCCGGTAGGCTGTTCGTCCTCCGAGATATCCTGTGGCGTCGTCTCGACCGGAACAGTGACGACCGGGACGTGGGCCGACCGGACGACCCGTTCGGCGACGCTTCCCAGCAACAGGCGGTCGATGCCGCCGCGTCCATGGGTCCCCATCACGATGAGGTCACAGTCGTGCTGGCTCGCGTAGTCGATGATTTCCCGGCTCGGGCTTCCCTCGGCCGTGGCTCGCGTGACAGTCACATCGTCGGCAACGAGACGCTCCACCATGTCCAGGGCCATCTCGCCCTCGCGGTGGAGCGAATCGGTGACGCTCTCCCACGTCGGTTCGTGCGGGAGCGTCGAGAACCGGCCGGTGTCGACGACGTACAGCGCGTGAATCTCGCTGTCGTGGGTCGTCGCAAGTGTTTCAGCGTGTGTGAGTACCGCTTCCGACCCCGGCGAGCCGTCTGTCGGCACCAGTATCCTGTCGTACATGCTGTACTATTGTCTGGCTGAAGGGATATAGTTTGGTAACAGGCAACATACAACAATCGAGCAGGATAGAGCTCAGTTCAGCTCTCGGTCCCGTTCGTACTCTGTTGCCCCGGAGCCATCCAGCGCCGGTTCGTCGAGGGCCTGTTCGAGCCGTCGTTCCAGTTCGGCTTCGGTTATCTCCCCGTTGGCGTAACGCTCGGACAGCCGTTCGACAGGGTCTGTCTCGTCGGCACTGGGCGCACCTGCTGTGTGCGTGGCCTGCGTCTGTGACACGTCAGTGGTCGACGCCGTCGCCTCGTCCTGACCGATGAGTCTCGACGCAAACCAGTACACGGCGTAGCCGATAGCCGCCAGCACCCCGATAGTAGCCGCCAGGGAGACGATACCGAATGCGAGGCCGACAAGGCCCCAGAACAGTCCGAACACGAGTCTCACAGCGGCAAGAACGACAATCAGCGACACGACTCCGAGCAGGCCATACAGGAGTATCTTCAGTGGTGTGCTCAGGGCGCGGTCGGTGGTGGAGGGCATCGCCCAAGGATACTATTCCCGCAGTGATAAGAATTATTCCGTCCCGGGGTGGACGACCCGCCGAACGTCGGCCGTCTCCGCCCGGCGAACGACAGCCCGAACCGGGTTTCGCGCCCCGGAGAGGTTGTCCGAATCCCCGTCGAGAACGAGCAGGCGTGCCGGCTGCCCGGGCTTGACCAGACCGCCGCCAAGCCCAGCGATTTCAGCCCCGTTGACTGTGGCCATCCGCAGTACCTCACGGGCGGAAATGTCGTACAGCTTCGCGGTAAACTCCATCTCGCGGAACATCGACGGGCTGTTGAGCATGACGTTGTCCGTCCCGAGCGCGACTGTCGTCCGGTCGGCCAGTTCCTCGACCGGCGGACGGCCCACGTCGGTGACGATGTTCGACCGGGGACAGACGACGACGGGGATTTCGCTGTCGGCGACCCGTTCGAGATGCAGCGACTCGGCGTGAACCATGTGGACGAGGAAGTCGGGGTCAAGGTCGAGCGCGGGGTTGATGTCGGAGCTGTCGACCTCGCCCGCGTGGATGCCGAACAGCTTCCCGGCCTGTCGTGTCGCGCGCCGTTCCGCCCCGAACTCGCTGTCGTTGGCCCCGCTCGCGCCAAAGCCGTCGGCCAATTCCATTGCATCGGTCGTCTCGCGTCCGAGAATGACGCTGTCGAGGTCTGAACCCGCCAGCGCGTCCTGTATCGCGCGGACGCCCTCAACGCCGCCCTCCCGGAACTCGATGAACGCGCCAGTCCCGGACTGCTCCATGAACGACAGCGTCCGCGCCATCGCGGCCACCAGTTCGTCCCGGCTCGCATCGCGGAGTAATCGGTGTTTCAGGCCGTCCGGCGGCGCGACCAGTTCTTCCAGCGAGAGCCCCTCTCCGGCCTCCTTGGCGATTGAATCGCCGATGTGGGTGTGGGCGTTGACGAACGCCGGGACCACGATGTCGTCGCTGTCGACCGCGGTCTCCTCGACGGCGGCTATCTCCCCGTCTTCGACCACGACGCGGCCCTCGACAGCCTCGAACGACCGTCCCGTCAGAATCGTCCCTTCGAGAATCATACTCTCCGTTCGCCCGTTCTCTCAGTTAAACTCATCGAGGGTGGCATGGATACCCGTCCGCACGTCCCGGACTCTGGCCCCGTCGAGATCGAGTCCGAGTTCGCGGATCGCCGCCGAACCGACCCGCTCGCTCTCGTCCGCCGGCGCGTAGACGCCGAGTCGCCACTGGTCGCGCTGGGCGGCGCGGATGGCGTTGACCAGGGTCGACTGCTCGCCGAGCCGGCGGACGTCGCCGTTGACGAGGACACGGCTGCTCGACTCGGTCATCGACGGTTCGGGCGGGATATCGAGCACGACAGCGTCGCTGTCGACGTTCGCTTCGTCGGCGATAGCCGCTCCATCGCGCCGACCGCGTCGTGGTCGGCCGCCAGAATCTCGTCGGGCACGGCACCCCACTCCGCCCAGACGGCGCGCTTGTACAGGTCCCGCTGACTCAGCCGCCGGGCGTACGCTTCCGTCGCGTCACACTGTCGGAGCGCCACGAGCAGGTCGTTGTCGTCCCATCGGCGAAGCGCCTCGGCCGTCGTGTCAGTCGCGGCGAGCAGTTCCTCAGTCCCCCGGCGCAGCATCGACTTGGCAATGCGGGCGACGTGGTGCTGGTAGACGGTGGGGTTCATCAGCGCCCGCGCGAGCAGAAGCGACTCGGCCGTCTGGACGTTCCCCTCGTCCAAGACGAGTTCGCCGTCAACGAAACACAGCTCCCGGACCAGCCGCTCGTGGTCGATGGTCCCGTAGGGGACGCCCGTGTGGTGGGCGTCACGGACCAGATAGTCCATCCGGTCGACGTCCAGTTCGCCGGAGACGAGCTGGCCCAGTTCGCCTTCGCCAGCAACGAGGCCGGCCACGCGGTCCGGATTGAGGCCGTGTTCGGTGAGCACCCGCGCGACAGGACCGTCACCGAGCAGTTCGTCCACGTCGTCGTGGTACTTGCCTGTCCGACGGTGGATGAGCGCCTCGACGTTGTGGCTGTACGGCGAATGTCCCACGTCGTGGAGCAGTGCCGCGGCACGGACCCGTTCGGCCTGCTGGCCCTCAATGCCGAGGTGAGATAGTGCCCGGTCCGCGAGGTGATAAACACCCAGCGAGTGCTCGAATCGAGTGTGGTTCGCCGAAGGGTAGACTAGCGTCACCGTGCCGAGCTGGGAGATGTGCCGAAGCCGCTGGACCGGCGGTGTATCGAGCAACGCCGCCGCGACGCCCTGAATCTCGATGTGGTCGTGGACGCTGTCCTTGATTGTGGTCATTGCCCGGGCCTACGGCGGCGGCCGGCAAAATCGTTCGCCACCGCCCGCGCTGAGAGAGCGGTCGCTTATCGGGGGACCCAGCCGTAGATGTGGTTCAGCATGACGTAGGTCACGAGTCCGAGAAAGAGGCTCAGCCCCCAGGCCGAGACGGCGATGCGGCCCACGCGAGCGTGAATCGTCTCCCTGAGTTCAGCGGGAGAGTGTGTCAGCCCGAGCACGACCGCGTGAACGACGACGGGCACGGACACCGCGGACAGCAGGATATGGATGGCGAGCATCACGATGTACGCCGTCCAGACGATCCCCTCGGCGACGATCTCCTTCTCGAAGCCGCCGCCGACTTTGAGAATATACAGCGCCAGAAACACCATGATGAGGGTGAAGGCGGTTAGCATGCTGCGCGGTGTTTCTGTACTTGGTCGTTCTTGATGAAGTAGACGCCGGCGACGATTGCGAGCAAGGCGATACTGTTGACGACGGCGATTGCGTCACCCAGCAGGATGACGGTGTCGTTCGAGAACTCGGGGAGGGGTAATACGCCACCGAACGCGCCGAACACGAGCGCGTAGCCAACGACCGAGACGACAGCGGTGACGAGCCGCGGACGAGCGCGGGCACGCGACTGGAGTGTGTCTGCGACGGCCATAGTAACAGTTCAGGACCGGAGTGGTAACTGTGTTCTGAAACGGGCGGGAACAGCGGCGCGATTGCGAGCCGGAGCGGTGGCTGCTGACTCGGAAAAACGGCGGGAAATCCGATAGAAGTGTGGCCGAATCAGGCGAAGGTCCGGGAGACGTCCTCGTCGTCGGTCTCCTCCTGCTGGATCTTCTCCCAGGCGTTGTGGAAGTCAGCCATCGTGACCTCGGTGCGGTCGTCGCGGATGGCGAACATCCCGGCCTCGGTACAGATGGCCTTCACGTCAGCACCGGAGGCGTCCGTTATCTCCTCGGCCAGCGCCTCGAACTCCACGTCGTCGGAGACGTTCATGCTGCGGGTGTGGATCTGGAAGATCTGCTTGCGGCCCTCGACATCGGGGTTGGGCACTTCGATGAGGCGGTCGAAGCGGCCGGGGCGGAGGATGGCGCGGTCGAGCATGTCGAAGCGGTTCGTCGCGGCGATGATACGGATGTCGCCGCGGTCGTCGAAGCCGTCCATCTCCGAGAGCAGTTGCATCATCGTCCGCTGGACCTCGGCGTCGCCGGAGGTCTTCGACTCCGTCCGCTTGGCCGCGATGGCGTCGATCTCGTCGATGAAGACGACGGCGGGCTCCTCCTGACGGGCCAGCTCGAACAGGTCGCGGACGAGCTTTGCGCCCTCGCCGATGAACTTGTGGACCAGCTCGGAGCCGGCCATCTTGATGAACGTCGCGTCGGTCTCGTTGGCGACGGCCTTCGCCAGCATCGTCTTGCCGGTGCCGGGCGGACCGTGCAGCAGGACGCCGCTCGGCGGGTCGATGCCGACGTCTTCGAACATCTCGGGGCTCTTCAGCGGCATCTCGACGGTCTCGCGGACCTCCTCCATCTGCTCTTCGATGCCGCCGATGTCGGCGAAGGTGACGTCCGGCGACTGGTCGACCTGCATCACGCGGGCGCGAACGTCGGTCTCGTCGTCGAGCTGTTTGACGATAGAGAGCGAGTTGTTGACGGCGACGCGGTCGTCGGGTTCGAGGTCCTCGCGCATCTCGTCAGTGACCTCTGTCAGGGCCTCCTGGTTGTTGCCGTGCTGTTTGATAATCACGCCGTCACTGGAGAGTTCCTGAACGGTCGCGACAAACAGCGGTGACTGCTTGAGCTTCTTGTTCTCGTGCGTAAGCCGTTCGAGCTTCTGCTGGTACTTGTTGTTTTCCGCGTTCGCGTCCAGCAGCTTGTCGCGCATCTCCTCGTTCTGCGATTCGAGCACCTCTAGCCGCTCCTGCAGCGCCTCGATCTTCTGTTGCTGAGACGCGTCATCGTCGTACGGCATATCGACCTCGTCGACGGTGTCGGTCATTACGACGCCTTTAGTAGGTGTACCGTTATGAGGCTTCGGGTAGTCCCAGAAACTGTATCGCCCGGCGTTCGTCCGGAGGGGGCCGCTACTGGCCGCTTCCTGTCCGTAGGTCTCAAACCGGCACGTTTCTTGGCCCCCATCGAAAACATCTGTCTATGCCAACCGACCGCGAAGAAGTCATCATCGTGGGCGGGGGCGTCGCCGGACTTTCGGCGGCGATATACACCGCTCGCGCCGACCTGTCGACCCGGATTATCTCGACCGGTGAGTCGATACTGAACCGCAATGCTCACCTGGAGAACTACCCGGGGTTCCCGGCGGGGATCAACCCCCGGCTCTTGCTCGAACTCATGCGGGCACAGGCGCGGCGCGCCGGCATCTGGTTCATCGACGGCGAAGCCGAGCAGGTGACGGAAACTGCGGAGGGCTTCGAGGTAACCTGTACCGACGGCGAGTCATACGACGCGACGCACCTCATCGCCGCGTCCTGGTCGGACCCGTCGTATCTGGAGGGGCTGGAACTCTCGCTCATCGACCGCGGGTCGAAGCAGTTCATCTCGACCGACGAGCAGGGCCGGACCGATATCGAGGGGCTGTACGCGGCCGGCCGGCTGGCCGAGCAGCACCACCAGACCATCGTCGCCGCGGGCCACGGCGCACAGGTCGGGCTGACACTGCTAGAGGACTCAGACATCGACTTCTATCACGACTGGACCGCGCCGGAGGGGTATTTCACCGGCCGCGACCGCCCGGTTCCGCCGGGCTGCGAGGAAATCGACGAGGAAGAGCGCAAAGAACGCGAACAGGAGTCACTGGAGGTCATGCGGCGGTACTTCGAGGAGCCGATGCCGGGCGAGCCGACGATGCACCCGAGCGTCGATCAAGATTCAGACTGACCCTGTTTCGAGCGAGCGTGCGATTGACTGCAACCGTTCGATCCGCTCGGCTGTCGGTGGATGGGACCGTGTGTCGATGGACAGCGAATCGCTCGACGCCGCCGTGTCGAACCCGTGTGGGAGAAAGCACAGTCCGCGGACGCCCGCGTACGCGGTGCGCTTATCGGTCCCCGGCCGTTCGTCATTTCCTTCGAGTGTCTCTAACGCCTCGACGAGCGCGGCGGGGTCGCCGGTCAACTGGGCCGCGCTCCGGTCGGCGGCGAACTCCCGAGCGCGTGACAGCGACCGGCCGAGGACGACGACGGGGG
>NZ_WPCB01000082.1:0-8648 GCF_009741785.1 Haloarcula sp. CBA1122 | reverse complement strand
CCGGCCCGGCGATCGAGTCCCCCGAGCCGACCGGCTGACGCGGCCACGAGCGACGCACCCGCCGAGACGCCCGAAACAGCGACCGACGCCGCAGCCGACGAGACCACACCAGACGAGTCGGCGAGCGAGGACGCGCCTACCGAGGACGTGGACCTCGAAGACGCCGTCATGGCGGTCATGGATGACCTCGACGACGGCAGTGGGGCCGACCGCGAGGAACTCCGCTCGACGGTCGTGAGCCGCCACGGCGCGGACGCCGATGCCGTCGAGGACGCCATCCAAGACGCGTTGATGGGCGGACGCTGCTACGAGCCCGAGGACGGCAAGCTCACACCCATCTGACGCACCGAGCCGCGGTCCTTTTCTCCCCTGCGACCCAACCGAGCGCAGATGCGTGTCGAACCGCTTCCCGACGTCCCGGCGGCCACCGTCGATACTGACGGGGAGCGACTGCTGGCGGTGGCCGATTATCACGCCGGCATCGAAGCAGGACTGAGGTACGAGGGGGTCGAACTCCAGTCGGCCGCCGAGGCCCGCCGGGAGCGGTTGCTGACATGCCTGAGACGCGCCCGGGCCGACCGGCTGGTCGTCATCGGCGACCTGGGCCACGCCATCGGCGACCCGTTCGCAGACGAGCGAGCGGAGCTCGAAACGCTGTTCGACGCCCTTGACGTGCCCGTGACACTGGTGAAAGGGAATCACGACGGCGGTCTGGAGCCAGTCTTGTCTGACCTCGACGCCGATGTTGAGGTAACACCGGGACACGGAACCCGTCTCGGTTCGGTCGGGTTCGCCCACGGCCACACCTGGCCTGCGCCGGACGTACTCGAAGCGGATGTCGTCTGTGTCGGCCACGAACATCCCGTCGTCCGACTCGAAGACAGCGTCGGTGGGGCCCAGAAGGAGCGGGCCTGGCTCCGCGGCTCGCTGGTGAGTGAGCCCTTCGCCGAACAGTTCGACCAACCAGTCGAGAACGCGCCGGACATCGTCGTCTTTCCGGCGTTTAACGACCGCTCCGGCGGGACGTGGGTCAACGTCGACGGCCAGGAGTTCCTCGCCCCGTTCCTGCCCGAGGGCATGGCGGATACCGAGGCGTTCCTGCTTGATGGCACGCGGTTAGGGGCCTACCGACAGGTCTGAGCGGGGGGTCTGGACCCGTTTAGGTCTCTGAAAGTTCCGCTTCGAGTTCGTCGACCAGTTCGGTGTTGCCGAGGAACGTCGGCGTCCGGTCGTGGATACCGTCCGGTTCGACGTCAAGTAGGGACTTCGAGCCGTCGCTTGAGGCCCCACCGGCAGCCTCGACGAGGTACGCGAGCGGCGCTGATTCGAAGTGGACCCGAAGCTTACCGTTTGGGTACCCCGACGTCACCGGATACCCGAACAGCCCGCCGTATTCGAGCACCTGTGCCAGGTCGGCGACGGTCGCGCCGCCGTAGCGGAGCTTCAGGTCCCGCTCGAAGGACTGGGCGATGTCGTTGAACGCGTCGCTTCGCTCGCCAGTCTTGCCCGCTAACCCGACAACAGTCGCCTCTGCTGGCAGTTCGAACTGGCCCCAGCGCTCGCTGTGCCCGTCCCGGAGGAGGTGCTCCTGAACGACATCGCGGTCGGACCGGGCGATTGTCAGCGTCGTGTATGGGCCGTACAGCACCATCAGCGATGCGACCATTTCCCGGCCCGCCGCGGGCAGTTCAGCGTCGTAGACCCCGATTATCGTCCCCACGGAGTTGTTCGAGGCGAGGTTCGAGGAGCCATCGAGCGGGTCGATGGCGATGCTGTAGCCCTCGCCACAGTCGACCACGTCGCTACGTTCCTCGCTCGCGTACGCGCCGATGCCGTCGATGTACGCGAGTGCGTCGAAAAACAGGTCATCGGCCCACACGTCGCCACCGACCTGTTGCTCCCCACTCGGGTTCTCGCCAGCGGCTCTGTTGGCGTAGTTCGCCAGGTTCCCGCTAACGTAGTGGGCCGTGTCCTTTACCGCCCGTTCGATCTCATCAAGCGTGTTCACAGGCCATCACCGGCCGCAGTTGCACAGGCGTCAGTCATGGTTCCACATATCCCAGGGCAACGACATAAGGCTGTACCCGTCGCTCCCCCGCAACGCCCGTAATGCCCTGGTTACCAACGGGGGACGAGAGAATATGACACAACGTGTTTAACCCGGTGTAGTCGCTAGAGGGGGGCGATGACTGACGGGGTCGCTCGCGGCGATGACGCCTTCACTGCGCTCGGGCCGGCCGTCCGCAGTGCGCTCTCCGAGCGCGGTTTCACGACGCCGACCGACCCACAGCGAAAGGCGATTCCAACTCTGGCTGACGGGCGAGACGCGCTAGTCGTCGCCCCGACCGGAACCGGAAAAACTGAAACGGCGATGTTGCCGGTCTTCGACGCGCTGGCCGAATCCGAGGACCGCTTTGGCATCGGCGCGCTGTACATCACGCCGCTCCGGGCGCTGAACCGCGACATGCGCCAGCGCCTCGACTGGTGGGGCGAGACGCTCGGTCTCGAAGTAGACGTCCGCCACGGCGACACGACGGACTACCAGCGCCAGAAACAGGCCAACGACCCGCCGGACGTGCTCGTGACCACACCCGAGACGCTCCAGGCAATGCTCACCGGGTCGAAGCTCCGAACTGCGCTGGAGGATGTCGAACATATCGTCATCGACGAGGTCCACGAGCTCGCTGCGGCCAAGCGAGGCGCGCAGTTGACGGTCGGACTCGAACGGCTCCGGGAACTGTCCGGGCGGTTCCAGCGGATCGGCCTCTCGGCGACCGTCGGCGACCCACACGAGGTCGGCCGGTTTCTCACCGGCGGCCGCACGTGTGCCATCGTGGAAGTTGACATCGGCAGCCGGCTGGACATCGAGGTGGTCCGGCCCCAGATTACTGACCGGGACGAGGAACTGTCGAGTTCCCTCGTCACCGACGCGGGAACGGCCAGCCACGTCCGGTTCATCGCAGACCTCATCGACGAAAACGAATCGGTCTTGCTGTTCGTGAACACCCGACAAACAGCGGAGGCGCTTGGCTCGCGGTTCAAGGAGCTCGGAACTGACCTCGGGGTCCACCACGGCTCGCTGTCGAAGGAGGCTCGCATCGACGTGGAGGACCGGTTCAAGGCCGGCGACCTCGACGCCCTGCTGTGTACGTCCTCGATGGAGTTGGGCATCGACGTGGGCCACGTCGACCACGTCGTCCAGTACGGCAGCCCCCGGCAGGTGTCCCGCCTCGTCCAGCGGGTCGGCCGCGCCGGCCACCGCCGGGACCTCGTTTCCTCGGGCACGGTCGTTACGACTGACACCGACGACACGCTGGAGGCGCTGGCGATAGCGAGACAGGCCGAAGCCGGCGATGTCGAGCCCGCCGAAATCCACGACGGGAGCCTCGACACAGTTGCCAACCAGATCGCCGGACTGGTGATGGATACCGGCGAAATTCGGGCGATGCGGGCCTACGAGATACTGACCCGCGCGTACCCGTTCCGGGACCTCGACGAGGCCCAGTTCAAGCAGGTCGTCGAGGAACTCGCAGCGAACAACGTCATCTGGCTCGACGAGGACCGGGACACTCTGGAGAAACGCCGCGGGACCTGGCAGTACTTCTACCAGAACCTCTCGATGATTCCCGACGAGGCCACATACGACGTGGAGGACGTGGCCTCAGGCCAGCAGGTCGGGACCCTCGATGAGAAGTTCGTCGTCAACTTCGCCACGCCCGGCGAGGTGTTCGTCCAGCGCGGGGAGATGTGGCGCATCACGAACATCGACGAGGAAGAGGAAGTCGTGACCGTCTCACCCATCGAAGACCCCGCCGGTGAGGTCCCGTCGTGGGTGGGGCAGGAGATTCCGGTTCCGAGAGCCGTCGCCGCGGAAGTCGGCGAACTCCGTCGTGTGGCTGGTCGGCAACTCCAGGACGGCGCGGACACCGAGGCCGTCGCCAGAGACGTGGCGACTCGCTATGCCGCCGGCCCCGAAACCGTCGTCGACGGGCTCTCGCAGGTGGAAGAACACGAAGGGCCGATTCCGGACGACACGACTATTCTGGTGGAGTTCCACGGCCGGGAGGTCATCGTCAACGCTTGCTACGGGCACAAAATCAACGAAACGCTGGGCCGGGTCCTCTCGGCGCTGCTCGGTCAACGGGCAGGGTCGTCGGTCGCGATGGATGTCGACCCGTACCGGATTACGCTGGAGGTCCCGCGCCGGATCACCGCCGGCGATGTCATCGAAGTCATCGAGGACACCGATCCTGACCACCTCCCAGCGCTCATCGAACTCAGCCTGAAAAACGCCGACGCGCTGAAGTTCAAGCTCGCGCAGGTGGCGACGAAGTTCGGCTCGCTCAAGCGCTGGCGGGGCCGGGGGTCGACTGACTTCGGCCGTGACCGCCTGCTGGCAGCGCTTGAGGACACGCCGATGTATGACGAAGCCCTGCGCGAGGTTCGCCACGAGGACCTCGCTATCGAGGCGACGGCCGACCTTCTCCGAGATATCCAGAACGGCGACGTGGCGCTCGAAACAGTGGGCGAGCACACGCCCATCGGGACCGGCGGCAGTTCCTCCGGGCGGGAACTCCTCTCACCGGAGAACGCCGACGCGAGCGTCATCAAAACCGTCAAGGAGCGCATCCAGAGTGACCGCGTCATCCTCGCATGTCTGCACTGCAAGGAGTGGGACCGCAAACAGCAGGTCAAGCGCGTGCGGGATCAGCCGTCGTGTCCGCAGTGTGGCTCGACCCGCATCGCCGCGCTGAATCCGTGGGCCGAGGAAGTCGTCTCGGCCGTCCGGACCGACGACAAGGACGAGGAGCAGGAGAAGATGACCGAACGAGCCTACCGCTCGGCCTCACTGGTCCAGAGCCACGGGAAGCGAGCGGTGGTCGCGCTGGCCGCCCGCGGCGTCGGGCCCCACAACGCCGCCCGAATCATCAACCGCCTGCGAGAGGACGAAGACGAGTTCTACCGGGACATCCTCCGGCAAGAGCGGGAGTACGCGCGCACGCAGTCGTTCTGGGGTTGAGGGCGGCAACGTACGCCAGCGAGCTAACTCAGTTCCCGAATCGCCTCCGCGAGTCGTGGCTCGATAGCATCGGGGTCAGGGGCTTCTATCGTGAGTTTCGTGTGTCGCTCGTCGGCGTCAGTCACCTCCGAGAGCAGTCCGGCGCTGCGGTCGACCTCGACGTACACCGTAAGTCCGTCGTCGTCGAACACCGGGACGATCTCGACCTCGTCGACCGCGCCGGCGAACTCGCCGCGCTGGGGCCGGAACTCGAACTCCTGAGCGAAGTTCGCCGAGGTAGTGAACAGGCTCCCGGCCGTCGCCTCACAGGCCGAGGCATGGAGCGAGAAACCGAGCGAATCCAGCGCGTCGAACACCGCTTGCGTGCGGTGTGTCGGTTCGACTTCGATGTAATCCTCGTCGCCGGGGTCGACCGCCATCGAGATATCGAGGCCGGTCTCGATTTCGACGGCCGTCGAGCGCGTAGTCACCGGCGTCTCCCTGGGAATATCTATAGTGGTCTCGAAACGCCGCTCCTCACCCGCCCCGATAGTGAACGGTTCGGTGAGTTGCCACTGATCGATGATGGCGTCCTTGTACCCCTCGTCGGATTTATATTCGGTTTCCAGCGCGAAGTAGACCGCGTCGACATCCTGATCCGTCGACCCGCCCTCGACGTGGACCTCGGCCTGGACGGATTCGCCGGCTCTGACGGTATCCGTCGGCAGAATCGTGTCTACTGTGGCCGAGCCGATGCCGATTCTGGAGAGCACGTCTTTCATTCGTGTTGTGAAATTCGACCGTCACAGAGTATAAAGTTCAGGGAGCGACGCTATCGAAAGAATGGGGTTACGAGAGTGCCCGGGCACGTCCGGCTCCGGGCTGAGAGAGCCAGTTGGGACCGTTTCACCCTGACATAGCCGTTTGGAGCCGTCGGTTCCACTGCGGACGCAACCGATCAGTCGTCTGATGTACGTTGACTTATCATGACGACTCCAGCCGTGTTGCCGTCCAAGTCGGTGAGAGAGCGGCCGCTGAACTCATACGTACGGCGGTGCCCGCCGTCGGTGAGTAGGGCGGCCGTAACGGTAGCTCGCCCGCGATCGAGAGACCGATGGACCGCGTCGGTAATCGCCTCCCGCTCGGCTTCGGGAAACAGGTCGGTGATCGGCAGCCCTTCGGCTGCTTGTCCGGTGTGGCCTGTAAGCTCACCCGCCCGTTCGTTGCAGTGCTCGATGTGCCCATCTGCACTGAGGACGAACAGTGGGTCCTCCAGCGCATCGAGCGCTTGCTGGATGACCGCACGCTCCTCCAGTAGTTCCTGTTCGCGGTTGTGACGCTCGGTGATGTCAGTAAACGCAACGACCAGTTGTTCGACCTCGCCGTCAGAGATTATCGGCGTAGCGCTGACTTCGTGGATGACTTCCCCGACCGGGTGGTCCAGTGTCAGCGTGTATTCGATTGTCTCGCGCGTGGCGACGCATTTCCGGTACGCACCAGCGATCTTTCTACTATTTTTCTCCCCAAGTGCTTCAACTGGAGTCTTACCGATAAGCTCTGACTCTACGAGGCCAGTGAACTCAAGCACTCGTGAGTTGCATCGCCGGAATCGGAACCCGTCTTGTTCAACATCGACGAGGAGGAGTCCGTTTCGCGTGTTCTCGAAAACAGCGGCGTACTCTGCTGTGGTTTCCTCCAGTTGCTTTCTCGACTGATACTGCGTGACAGCGTTGCTTATTCGATTGGCTAGCAGCTCGTACTGCTCAG
The DNA here is from genome assembly GCF_009741785.1 of Haloarcula sp. CBA1122. Classification (NCBI taxonomy): domain Archaea; kingdom Methanobacteriati; phylum Methanobacteriota; class Halobacteria; order Halobacteriales; family Haloarculaceae; genus Haloarcula; species Haloarcula sp. CBA1122. The sequence continues at coordinate 1,882 of NZ_WPCB01000082.1, read as the reverse complement.
CTCCGGATTGTTTCTGCAAGTAATCAGTCGCACCGGTAGAAATGGCATCGCTTGCAATCTCTTCGCTTCCTCGACCGGTGAACATGATAAACGGGAGTTGCGGGTGTCGCTCACGGACCGCCTGCAAAAATTCAAGCCCGTCTGTCTCGGGCATCTCGAAGTCTGAAACGACACAGTCAGGAAGAGAACGATCCATAGCCTGTAGCCCATCGGTGGCACTTGGGACAGTTTCGACCGTGAACCGCTCGTCTTCACGTTCAAGTAGCTCAGCCGTCACTGTAGCGAGGGCCTCGTCGTCGTCCACAAGAAGAATGCTAACCTCCCCCATATATCATGATAGCAGCCGAATGGATTATCTCTTTGCATAGTTCGCACCAATCATGACATTTAAATTTTAACTAAGTGGATAGGCAACGCAACCGCTCTACGATCTCTTAAGCCGTACTTTCTCTAAGTGTGTCCGAATTCATACTATTCTAATAGCAATGGTTTATCCGGACCACTCAAAGCGCTCGGCGTGCAATGGGGGATATGACCGAGTGGCGCGATGCGTCGGACCCCGCCTGCCCGGAGTGTGGCGAGCCGCTGGAGCCGACGGCGATGGCCTGTCCACACTGTGATGCGTCGTTACTCACCGACGAACAGACGGAGATGCTTGACGAACGCCTGGCCGAGACGCTCGAATCGATGGACGCCGGTGCGCCGACGTGGGCCGTCACGCTCACGGGGCTCTCGCTCGGCGTCGCTATCGCACCGCTCGTGCTGTACGCCGTCGTCATCCTCGTCGGCGATCTCTCGCTTCCCGTGGCCGTCGGCGTCTTGCTGGCCGGCTGGCTCGGTCCAGCCGCGTATCTCTCGCGGCTGCGTAATCCCAGCGAGGTGCTGGCCCGGGGGCTGTACCTCGTCGTCGCCGGCGTGGCCGTCGTCGTGCTCGCAGTCGGCTACGAGGTCCTCCTGTCGGATGGCCCGTCAGTCGTCTCCGAACAGACCGCGCTCGTGTCGCTCGGTCTTGCGATTCCGGCGACGCTGGGAGCACTCATCGCGCGCCGCGCGGCCCGGCGGGCTGACCGGCAGGCCCGCGGGGAGCCGGGGCCGCTGCACGAGCGCTTCGGTATCGACGACGACGAGCCCGACAACTGAAAACGCCTAAGCGGGCCGCCGTTGTCCACCCGTGCATGCGACTGGAGGAGTACTGGGGCATCGGCCCGAAGACGTCCGAACTGCTCACCGAGGAGCTGGGCGTCGAGCGGGCCATCGAGGCCATCGAGTCGGCGGATACGCGTGCGCTAACCACGGCCGGCCTCTCCCGGGGGCGAGCGACGCGCATCCTCCGGCGGGCGACCGGGGCCGAGTCGATGGACCTGCTCGCCACCAGGGACACCCGCGACGTGTACAAGGAACTGCTGGACCTCGCCGAGGAGTACGCGGTCACGGCGGACGCGGCCGACAGCATCCGGGTGCTGACGCCGCTACCGACCCGCGAGGCGATGGACGAGCGGCTGGACGACGTGCTCGAAGCGCGGGATACGTGGGCCGACCTCTCGGAGGCGGACCAGCGGGCCGTTCTCGACGCGTTCGACGCGTTCGACGCTGACGGGGGTGAACTAGCCGCAGTCGACGTGGCGCTCGCACTCCGGGACACTGGCATCGAGAGCGGCGTGTTCGAGCCGTTAGCGGCCCTCGACGGCGAGTCACTGACGGCTGGCCGGGCGGCGCTCGCCGGCCTCGCGGGCGACGGCGAGTCCGTCGGCGAAGGGGCCGACGAGGAACTCGACCGCCTGCGCGACCAGCTCGGGCAAATAGAGGATCTTGCAGCGGCATCAATGGAGGTCGTCGAGGCCGTTCAGGAGGGCGCTCGGCGGCCCGACGAGTTCCAGGACGC
>NZ_WPCB01000098.1:0-3365 GCF_009741785.1 Haloarcula sp. CBA1122 | reverse complement strand
CGCCGCAACGTACTGGGCCCCTGTGGCTGGGTCGCCCCGCTTTCGCCGGCCGACTGGTCGTTCGTCTCAACCCAACGGACCGCCGACGTTGCAGCGGGAGCCGGGCTGCTGGGCCGCGGTCGCGGGGACGCCGCCGCTGACGAACCGGTCGCCGATACGTGGGAAACAGCCAGCGAAACCGACGGTGACCCAGTGGTCGTCTGTAACGCCAACGACGCCAGCGACCTCCCGACGGGCGACGACACGCTCCTGTCCGGCACACCGATGGCAGTCCTCGACGGGATTGCGGCGGTCGCTGAGTACGTGGACGCTGGCGACGCTGTCGTCTATGTAAACGAGTCGGAGACCGACTTGCAGGCGCACCTCCGCGAGGCAATCGACGCAGCCGCCGACACCCTCCCTGTCGTTCCACAGTTGGTAGCCGGCCCGGACGAATTCCGCGCCGGCGAGCCCACGGCGGCGCTCGAAGCACTGGAGGGGGCCGACCGCGTAGAACCGCGGCTCCAGCCGCCATCACCCGGCCAAACGAGGCCTGTACGGCCGCCCAACAGTCGTCCACACACCGCGGACGTTCGCGCAGGTTCAGCGAGCCTCGCCGAGCCCGATAGCGTCGACGCTGACGCGGCGGACCCCGGGACGCGAATCGTAGCGGTCGCCGGCGACGTTGCGGACTCGGCGACAGTCGAACTCAGGTCGAGCGCAAGCCTCGCAGCGGTTCGCGAGGCGGTCGAGATGGACGGGTCGTTCAAAATGGCCTGTGTTGGCGGCGTCCTCGGCGGTGTCACGCGCAGTCTTGATATGGCACCGACCGCACAGTCGCTCCGGGCTGCCGGGCTCGGAACCAATGGCGTCGTCGAACTGTTCGACACCGGTCGATGTACCGTTGAAACGGTTGGGAAGCGGGCGCGGTTCGCATCGATGGAGAACAGCGGCCGGTGTGTGCCCGGCCGTGAGGGAACGAAGCAGCTCGCTGAACTGCTGCGCGACATATACGACGGCTCGTTCGAGAACGACAAGATACGTGAACTCGGTCGCGTGATGCGTCAGTCGAGTAACTGCCAGACCGGCGCGCACGCGCCGCGGCCAGTGACCACAGCCATCGACGAGTTCGAACCCGAGTTCCGCGCTCACACCGACGGCCACTGTCCCAGCGGCACCTGTACGGAGAAACTATGAGCACAGATAAATCGATTCCACGAGTTCCCGACCTGCACGACCCACAGCCTGAGACGCCAGTCACTCGCGAGTTCGAGACCGGAACCGCAAACGACCCCGACGTGGGTACCGATACGGACGACCCGACGACGCTCACTGTCGACGGCGAGCCGGTGACCGTCGCCCCGGGTTCGACTATCATCGACGCGCTACAGGACCTCGACGACGATATCGTCAGCGTCGACCCCGGCGCGGAGGGCGTCGAAGACGACGCCGACGTGCCAGCGCTGTGTTACTACGACCGCGATGGGGACTGCAGCGACGAGATCGGCCCGCGCAGCGAGTGTCGCACCTGCATGGTCGAGACCGACGAACACGGCCTCGTCCCGTCGTGTTCGTTCCCCGCCGAGGACGGCCTCACCGTCTCGACAGACACCCCTGACGCCGAGGAGGCCCGTAGCGTCAATCTCGACCTCGTGCTGTCGAACCACAACCTCCGGTGTACCACCTGCAACGGCAACGGCCGCTGTGAACTGCAGGACGCCGCCATCAGCGAGAGCGTCGATCACCCCCGCTACGGCGTCTTCGACGAGCGCGACCAGTACGAACCCATCGACGACACCTCCTCGTTCATCCAGATCGACCGTAACAAGTGCATCCTCTGTAACCGCTGTGTCGACGCCTGCAACGACGTGCAGGTCGAGGGCGTCCTCCGTATCGAGGGCCACGGCGAGGACACCCGTATCGGCTTCCAGTCCGACGCCGAAACCATGCACGACTCGGAGTGTGTCTCATGTGGCCACTGCGCCACCGTCTGCCCCACTGGATCGCTGACAGAGAAGGGCATCGACGGCGCGGCGACGCTCCCGCTGCCGGGCTTTACACAGCGGAACTCCATCGGGAAAGTCATCGAGCACGAGGACGTCGAGACAATCGACGACACCACAGCACCGAATCGCGGATTCGAACCCGACGACCCGAGAGCGGCGAAGGGGAAGCAAGGCCTCGCCAGATTCGCGTCTGCGGCGAAACGGCGGGCCGGCGACATCGCCAAGGACTACGGGAAGAAGGCGTTCCTCGCCGGCGAACACACCGCCGAGAGCATCGCGGCGAACACGATGCCCGAGGGCCGACTGTTCGACATCGCCAGCGCGGTCAGCGACTACCGCCTCTCGAAAATCGACAAGCAGGAAACGACCTGCGGGTTCTGCGCCGTCGGCTGCCGGTTCGAGATGTGGGGCAAGGACGGCGACTCGCTCGGCGTCGTCCCGGTAGATGACCCTGACAACGCGCCCGCGAACAACTTCTCGACCTGCGTGAAAGGGAAGTTCGGCCACGAGTTCGCCAACAGCAAACAGCGGGTCACCGAGCCGCTGCTCCGCAACGACGACGGCGAGCTCGAACCGACGACCTGGGAGGAGGCGCTCGATTATGTGGCCGAGCGCTTCACCGAGATTCAGGACCAGCACGGCATCGACTCGCTGGGCTGTCTGGCCTCCTCGAAGGGCAGCAACGAGGAGGCGTACCTCGTCCAGAAGTTCGCCCGGCAGGTCCTTGGCACGAAGAACATCGACAACTGCGCCCGGCTGTGTCACTCCTCGACAGTCGCCGCGCTCCAGCAGACGCTCGGCTACGGCGCGATGACCAACCGCATCAACGAGGATATCGGCGAGGCCGACGCCTACCTCATCAGCGGCTCCAACACCACGGAATCCCATCCGGTGCTCGCCACGCGCATCAAGCAGAACGTCCGGGAGGGGGCCGACCTCGTCGTGTTCGACCCGCGGAAAATCGGCATCGCCGAACACGCCGACCAGTACTCCCGGACCAACCCCGGCTACGACGTGGCCTGGCTCAACGGCCTCATCCGGTACATCGTCGAGAACGACCTCCACGACGAGGCGTTCATCGAGCGCAACACGAAGAACTTCGAGGAAGTCAGAGAGAAGGTTCAGGCGTTCACGCCAGAGAAAGTCGAGGAACTGGCGGGCGTGTCGCCCGAGGAACTCGCCTCGGCGGCCGAGACGCTCGCCGCGGCCGACAGCGTCGTGTTCGGCTGGGCGATGGGGATGACCCAGCAGAGCCACGGGACGGAGAACCTCATCGCGATGGCCGACCTCGCGCTCGTGCTGGGGCAGGTCGGCAAGCCGGGCGCGGCCTCTCGCCGTCCGCGGCCAGAACAACGTCCAGGGCGGGGGCGGCGACATGGG
>NZ_WPCB01000087.1:0-7261 GCF_009741785.1 Haloarcula sp. CBA1122 | reverse complement strand
CTGCATGAACGGCAGTTCCAGCGCCTCGGCGACGCGGTCCGAGAGCGCGACGCAGACGAGCCCCGCCGGCGTCGTTTGCGCATCCGGGCGACGGCGTCGGGGCTGACGGCCCCGGCCGGGTAGACGAGGTCGGTCTCACCTTCGCGGTCGGCGGCGTCGTGGATCAGCACCGGCTCGCCGCGGGCGAAGGCGGCGACGGCGTCGGCCACGCTGTCGGCGTCAACGGCGGTTTCCTCACTCCGAGACATGCACGATCACCTCGTCACCGTCGGCCAGTTCCAGCACCTCGCGGAGCTTTTCGGGCGCAATCACTTCGAGTTGCTCCTCGCCATGGTGGGTTCGCTCGGGCGCGATGACGTGGGCCGGCTCGTACTCGCCGTCGCTGCCCTCTATCGAAGCGGGGTAGCAGTACGCGGGGCCGTACGTCCGCTCGTCGTCTTCCCACCCCTCGATGGTGACCGGTTCGATGGCGCTCATCCGCGCTCGCTTGCGGACGCTCTCGGCCGTGAGTTCGAGGTTGAGCGTGCCCGCGAACGGCTCGTACCCCAGTCGCTCGATGAACTGCTCCATGTAGCCCGGCAGCGTGATGTAGTGTCGTCCCTCTCCCATCCCCGAGGTGACGACGCCGGTCAGGTCGACGCTGGCGTCGGACTCGAAGATCCGCCGGTAGTCGGCGTACTCCGACTGGAGGCGGCGTTCACCGTCCCCGGTCAGTTCGACCTCTTGCCCGTCGCTGACGATGTCCCGGGCCAGTAGCCCGGCGTCTTCGAGCCGCTGGAGCCGCCGCGAGGCGGTCTGGTTCGAGGCGTCCAGCCGTTCCGCGAGATCGGCACAGGACACCTTTGCCGACTCATCGAGCGCACCGTCGAGGGCGAGCAGTTTCAGCGTCGCCAGTTCGTCCCGACCGACGCCCTGTCCCGTTGATTCAGCCATGCATTGCAGTAGGGATTCCCGCCGGATAAGCATACCGAAGGTGGAATGCATTCCACTTTTGGAACGGAGAAAAACTGGTACGGGGTTGGTAGCAGAAGCGCGTCTTACCGTTTCTACTGGATACAATTCAAGCCGCTGCCTAACACGTTCGGCCCTATCACACTGCTGTGATAGATGATAAGACGCGGCTGGGAGACACTGGTCGAAAATGCATCATGAGACCGCGAAACCGGGTATCGGCCCCGATTCGTTTCGATTGGGCTATTCAGAGGCTGCCTTCGAGCAACGGGACAATGGACTCTGTCCGTTTGTCGACTTTGTCCATGTTGGTGCATGGCTCTTTATCAACCGTGAGGGCTCCATCGCTGTAGTTGATCTCACCAGTCATCCCTGCGACGTTCTTGAACACGACCGACTCCAGCTCTGCTTCAAGCGCTTCCCGCCCCAATTTGTCGCTACAGATTGCCTCGAAGGCACTGATTGTCGGTAGAAAATAGACTTTCGTCCACCCTTCGAACCAGAGCTCTTCGTTGACTCTCTCGTCGATAAGTGATTCCCACTGGATATCGAGATCGACCTCAAAACCCGCTGCGTCGTCAATTGAATCCTTTAGCGACGGCATTTCTTCTTCCTGAAACTCCTTTACTTTTCGCTTACTTTTTAGATCCATTAATATTCACGCGATTGAAAATACGCCCCCTTATGTATTTAATACTATTCTTTCGGACTACGATCTTTCACTACGAGTGGCACTCCTGAGTGGTGTCTGGCCAGTTCTTTCCACTCCTACGCAAACTCGAAAAGAGCGCTCTCGATAGGACAGAATCAAACCCACCGGTTCCATTCCTCTGGATCTGTAAGAACAAGCGGATTAACCGCTATTCAACGGAGCAGGCGAAAAAGCGACTGCCTTCGCTCACGGTTTCGCTGTTCGCATTGTGGTCCCACTCCGCTCGACTTGCGTCCCGATGTCGTACATGGCACTCAGTACTCGACGAGCGAATCCTGCTCCCAGAACTCGCTCGACTTCTCCAGTTTCGGAACCCATGTGTTCTCGTCCTCGGCGAGCATCGCCACGCGGGAGTCTTCGACCTCCTTCAGCACGTCGTGGTCGGGGAGGTACTCGCCCATCTCTCGTGTGAACTCCCGGACCTCGCTGTGGTCGGGCATCGAGTCGCGGTCGAGACGGCCCCGCGAGTGGCCGACGTGCATGTACGCCTTCATCTCGACGAAGTCCGCATCGGCCCGGTCACACATCGCCGCGTACCACTCGGGGTGGTGCATGTTGTGGCCTTTGACCAGCGTCGTCCGGATGACGGTGCGGGTGTCGTCTTTCTCGGCCAGTACGTCCAGCGTGTCGATGAGCGAGTCCCAGGCGTCGTCCTCCATCGCCTGCACCGTCGAGTCGAACGTCCCGCGGTCGGCGGCGTCGACGGAGACGTACAGTTGCGTGGGGTCACACCGCTCCAGCATCTCCGTGTTGGTCCCGTTGGAGACGAGGAAGGTGGTGATGTCGCGGTCGTGGAACTCCTCGATGAGTTCCGGCAGGTGCGGGTAGAGCGTGGGTTCGCCGTCCAGCGAGATGGCGACGTGGCGCGGTTCCATCGCCTGGTCGAACACCTCGCGCGGGACTTCATCGTTGCCCCCGAAGCCCGACAACAGTTTCCGCTGGAGTTCCACGGAGGCGTCGGCGACCGCCGCGGGGTCGTCCCACTCCACGTCGCCGAGTTCGTAGGCGTGGCCGGCGTGGTCCCGCCAGCAGAACACGCACCGCTCGTTGCATTTCACGACCGGCGTCATCTGGATGCAGCGGTGGGACTCGATACCGTAGAAGATGTACTTGTAACACTTCCCTTCGCCGCGAAGGGCGTTTTTCGTCCAGCCGCAGGTCTGGGCGGCCGTGTGGTTCTCGCTGTGGTAGGCCGGGTCCGAGACCTGCTTCGGACCGCCGTCGGCGTCACTCATTGCTGTCGGCTTCAACAGCCAGCGGCAAAAACTCCCGGATGTTGCGCGTCAGTCACGATACGCTCGGACCGCGTGTGGCAACTTACGTCAGCTTGACGATGGGGTTGCTCATGTGGTGGCCGACGACGTTGCCGTTCTCCATGATCCGGTCGTAGCCATCGTCGTCAACTTCGATTCGGGTTTCGCTGTCCTTCTGCATCAGATAGAGTGTTTTGTTCATACACCTGTGGATGCCCCTGATAGGCAAGACCAGAACTACTAGGTGTATAGATACGCGCTGTGATGTATGCTATATGTATCAAATCCCGGCGGAGATGTATCTCAGCCGGAAGATTTTGGGGGCTCCGGATAGTGAGTACATAGTATGGGTGTGCTTGACACGGTCTCCGAGCTGTTCGGCTCCGGGGACCAGCACTACCGGTTCCGCTGTGACGACTGCGGGACCGAGTTCGCACAGCGCGTGGCGACAGTCGAGGACCTGATCTGTCCGGAGTGTGGCGCTGGGGCGGTGCGGCCGGCCGAAGCGGCGTGAGGTTGGGGTGCCACTAAGCCCCGAGTCAGCGGCCCAGATCGTAGAACTCGTCGTTCGGACGGATGTCGGCGAGCTGTGCCAGCCGGTTCGAGAGGTTGAAGAAGGCGGCGACGCTGCCGATGTCCCAGATCGCGCGGCGGCTGTAGCCGTGGTCCTCCAGCCGTTCGAGGTCTGCGTCCTCGATACGGGCGGGCGATTCTGTCAGCTTCACCGCGAAATCCAGCATCGCCTTGTGCGTCTCGTTGATGTCCGCAGTTCGGTGGTTCGCGGCGACCTGTTCGGCGAGCTTGGGTGCGTCGGCGTAAATACGCAGCAGCGCACCGTGGGCGACGATACAGTAGAGGCAGTCGTTGACGCCGCTGACGGCGACGATTATCAGCTCGACTTCCTCGCGTTCCAGCGCCGTCTGCTCGACCAGCGCGTCGTGGTACGCGAAAAAGGCCCGGAAGTGCGAGGGACGATAGGCCATCGCCGGGAAGATGTTCGGCGTGAAGCCGGCGCGTTCGGTCTCCTCTTCGATGCGTTCCTGCAGGTCTTCGGGGAGGTCGTCGATGTCGGGGGTTTCGAACCGAGCCATCACTGTGTCGGAGTCTGCCATACCACACGTCCGTCCGGCCGCGGCTTGAAAGTTAGCTGCCTGTCTGGCCATGGCTGGCGAGAGCTGCTGTATAGTTCTTCCGGGGACGTGGCACGAGGTCGAACAGCCACGCCGGCTCTTTTGCTAGACGGCGCGACCGTTCGTATGCATGTCAACGACGACAGAGACGACACAGACGTACGACGTCAGTACCGGCAACTGGAAAGCCGGCGTGCTCGGCGGTATCGCCGGGAGCGCCGTGATGGGTGCCTTGATTCTCGTGATGAACACCGCGACGCTCGCCGTCGCAATCCCGTCCCTGTACGGGCTCGCGCCGCCGCCGAGCCCAGCGGCTGGCCTCGTCGTCCACCTCTCCCATGGGGCCGTGATGGGTGTGATGTTCGCCGGGCTAGCGCGGGTCCTCAATCTGGAATCGTCCGGCGAACTGCTCGGACTCGGCGTCGGCTGGGGCGTCGCCACCTGGGTGCTCTTTGCCGCGCTTCTGATGCCAGTCTGGCTCGGTGCGGTCGGCTCGCCGGCCTCCCCGCCGTTCCCGAACTTCGCGCCGCCGTCGCTGCTGTGGCACGTCGTCTACGGGGGCGTCCTCGCGGTCGTTTACGCCGTGACCGCGGACCGCATCTGAGATCGGCCGTACCTGAGCCGTCGCGGTCGCCGCTACTGCTCCTGAAACACGGTCCACTGTCGCTCGTCGGTTCTGGCGTCGGCTATCGCCTCGACCTTCTCGCGCTGCAGGTCGTCCAACTGCGCAGTCGCCAGCCGAATCCACGACAGGAACTCCCCGCGGAGCCGCTCACGCACTACTTCAGGCGGCTGTGGCGTGTAGACGTACACATGCCCGCCCTCCGGCCTGATTCGCCGGCGCTTCTCGACGACGCCGAACTCCGCGAGATGGTTGAGATGGCGCGCGACGACGCTCCGGTCGTAACCGATCTGTTCGGCCAGTGCTGCCACGGTCAACTCACCGCCCTCCATCACGCAGAGACAGACGTCCAGCTCGGTACCGGACATCTCGAAGACGGTCTGCAGCAGGGTTTCGAGCGACGGCTCGCTGACCGCCGCGTCCGTCGCCTCGGTCGCCGCCATCGGCTGGCCACAGCACTCCGGCCGGTTCTCGCCGATACCGATGCCGCCGCAGGTCGCACACTCGAACAGTCGCGGTTCGTCGGCGGAGGGTGTCATACGACGGGCTACTCACCCCGCCGGTAGAAGCTTCAGGTATGGTCGGAGTAACTACGGGCGGGTGCCGGCGGGTCGCGGTTTCTCGCCCGTCATATAGATGTTAGTCCAAAGGTCTAAGCCCTCCCGGGACCGAATACAATTCACTATGAGCACTGACACAGAGGACGCCAACGACCTGCGCGAGCGAATCACGAACTTCCTGCGTCGCAACTTCCCCCAGATCCAGATGCACGGCGGGAGCGCGGCCATCGAGGAGATCGACCGCGAGGAAGGCAGCGTCACGATCCGCCTCGGCGGCGCCTGTTCCGGCTGTGGCATCTCACCGATGACCATCCAGGCCATCAAGACGCGCATGACCAAGGAGATCCCGGAGATCAACGAGGTCACCGCGCGCACCGGGATGGAACAGCAGGAAGGGATGTCCGGCGGCAGCGGCGGCATGAGCCCCTCGTTCCCCGGCGAGTCCCGCGGCGGCGACGTCGGCGGCGACGAAGACGAAGGCCCCGAAGCGCCGTTCTGAGGCCAGCTTTCTCCGTTTTTTTGAACGTGGCTAGCCGCAGGTGTGGAAGCGTCTGTGTGGGTCGCGGTGCTGCACCAGCGAGTCACACAGATTAAGACGACGGGGGCAGACGGCGGGGATATGGAGACGGTCGACACTGTCGTCTGGGCGCTGTGGGCGATGTTGCCGGCGTACATCCCGAACAACGCCGCGGTTCTCGCCGGCGGCGGCAGACCGATAGACGGCGGCCGAACGTGGGGCGGGCGGCGGGTGCTCGGCGACGGCAAGACCTGGCGCGGGACGCTGATCGGAACCGCCGCCGGGACGTTGCTCGCGCTCGGACTGACGCAGATCGCGCCCAGCGTGAGCGCCGCACTGGGAGTCGACCTCCCCACGTTTCCGGTCCGTGCGGGGCTGGGACTCGCCTTCGGCGCGATGCTCGGGGACATCGGCGCATCCTTCCTCAAACGCCGAACTGGTCGGGAGCGCGGGGCGGCGTTCCCCGGGCTGGACCAGCTGGATTTCGTCGTCGGGGCCTTGCTCTGTGCGCTCGTGGCCGCGCCGTCGTGGTTCACCGAGACGTTCACGCTCCCGGTGCTGGTCGTCGTCGTCGTCGCGACGCCGGTGTTACACGTCGTCACCAACGGCATCGCCTACCTGCTCGGCCTGAAAAACGAGCCCTGGTAACTCGCAACCGTCTCCCCCAGAGCTACATATCCGGCGCACCGATCCGCTCCCGATGGCCCTGACTAATCCCCTCCCGACCGTCGAACGCGGCCCTTCGGTCCTGAAACGCGCGACGGTCACCGGCGTGGTCTGTACGGCGCTATTCCTGCCGACCATGTACGTGCTCTTGCACGCGTACGTGGTCCTCACGGTAAGCGTCGGTCCCGTCCACACGCTCAACAGACTGATCGACTTCGCCCTCGTCGCCGGCGGTTTGACGACGTTCGTCGCGGGGTTCGTTTCGCAGGTCGTGTTCCAGGCTGTCCTCGCCGAGTCGACTCGCTAACGACTTCGACTCGATCCCGGTCCAGTGAACCGACGAAGAAGTGTGTTTTTACGCGCTGACCGAGGAGTGACGGGTATGACAACACGCGGGGAGACACTGCAACTGGCGACGCGGGGGTCGGACCTCGCGTTACGCCAGGCGGAGACGGTCCGGGACACGCTGTCGAGCCGCCGGCTGACGGTCGAACTCGTCGAGGTGGAGACGACGGGCGACCAGATCCGGGACGAACTCATCCACCGGCTGGGCAAGACCGGCGCGTTCGTCCGGAGCCTCGACGAGAAGGTGCTCGACGGCGAACTCGACGCGGCGGTCCACTCGATGAAGGACATGCCGACCGAACGGCCCGAGCGCCTCGTCGTCGCGGCGGTCCCCGAGCGGGCCCCCGCCGAGGACGTGCTGGTGACGCCGGACGGCCGCTCGCTCGATGAACTGCCGGAAGGCGCGACCGTCGGCACGTCGAGCCTGCGACGCAAGGCACAGTTGCTCGCCGAGCGCGACGACCTCACCGTCGAACCGCTCCGGGGCAACGTCGACACGCGCATC
>NZ_WPCB01000104.1:0-1737 GCF_009741785.1 Haloarcula sp. CBA1122 | reverse complement strand
CAGCAGTCCAGTGCGACCGACGGCACTGACGACGGGACGGAGGGGCGGCCCTGATGCGCCTGCGAACGGTCGTCTTCGGGACTGTGGGGCTGCTGGCGACCGCCGTCGCGGCCGCCCTCTCTTTCGCGCCGACGGCCGCCGGCGAGTCCCTGGTCGCCGTGTTCGGCAGTGTTGCCCCGACGACCGCCCTCCTCGCCGGGAGCCTGACCGTCGGGCTCTGTGCGGTCCTTGCCGGCTGGCTCGGTGGGCTCCTCGGCGGTGGCTCCCCGACCGCCTTCGACGTGGCCATCGACAGCCCGCCGGAAGACGTGACAGCGACGGAGAGTCGGCTGTTCGCCGCTGACATCGACGCGGCTATCGACGACGCCGTCGCTGGCGACGACGCGGCGATGGACACGGTTACCGAGCGACTCACTGCGGCAGCGACGACAGCCTATGCTATCGGAGCTGGTGTCTCACAGGCGTCCGCACAGCAGGCAGTTCGTGCGGGGACGTGGACCGACGACGCCGTCGCGGCGGCGATGCTGTCCCCGACGGAGCCACAGTCGCTGCTGGCCCGGCTCCGCCTGTGGCTCGACCCGGAGAGCGAGCGCCGCCGCCGCATCCGCCGGACGGTCGACGCTATCGAGCGGGTGTCGGGGGGTGAGCGCTGACGATGCACCGCCGTGTGCGGCGCTGGAGCGGCGGCCTCGCAGCCGCGCTGTTTCTTGTCAGCGTCTCGCTTTTGACCGCCGAGCCGCTGTTGCTCGCGGCGACCGCAATCCCGCTCATTTACGTCGCCTACGGGGCGCTCTCGCGGATGCCGGCGGGAACCGATTTGCAAGCAACACGGTCCGTTTCTGACGCCCAGCCCACACCGGGCGAGCCGGTCGCGGTCGAACTCACCCTCACGAACACCGGCAGCAGTTCGCTGACCGACGTGCGGGTCATCGACGGCGTGCCCGAGGAACTGCCAGTCGTCGAGGGGTCACCGCGGCTCTGTACCTCGCTGCGGCCCGACGAGAGCGCGACGCTGTCCTATGCCGTGATGGCAAAGCGCGGAACCTACACGTTCGACGCCGCCGCGGTGCGGGTGCGGACGCTGTCGGCCAGCGACGAGGTGACTGTCGACCTGCCCGTGGCCGGCGACGGGACGCTGACCTGCTCGAACACCGTCTCCGAAGTTCCGATGGCCGACGCCACGCTCCCGCGGGCGGGAACGCTCCCGACCGATACTGGCGGGAGCGGCCTTGAGTTCCACTCGACCCGAAGCTACCAGTCCGGGGACCCGGTCAACCGCATCGACTGGCGGCGCTACGCAAAGACCGACGAGCTGACGACCATCGACTACCGGGAGGAACAGGCCGTCAGAACGGTGCTGGTCGTCGACGCGCGGCCGCCGGCCCGCGTGACACCGGAGCCTGGCTTCCCGACCGGAGCCGAACTGTCGGCCTACGCCGCCGAGCGCCTGTTCGATGCCCTCTCCCGGACCAGCGTCGTCGCGAGCGTCTGTGCCGTCGGACTGGCCCCCGAGGACGTCCCCGGCGGGCTCGGCCCCGACGGACTGGCGTGGGTCGACGCCTCGGGTGGCCACGCGGCCGCCCACGCGAGACAGATATTCGATAGCGTGGGTCGCGCCGCGGCCCGACAGTCGGACACCGACGCGGCCGGTGACGCTGGCGCGTCCGAGGACGAGTCCCCACAGCAGCCTCACAGGGGCGACGCGCAGGTGACGACGGCCGACGGCGGGACCATCGA
>NZ_WPCB01000064.1:0-14923 GCF_009741785.1 Haloarcula sp. CBA1122 | reverse complement strand
GTGCATTGATTTTCAATGGCTACTATAGATTCCCGACCCGCTACTCCGCCGTCGCCTCGCGGATTTCGACCACGTCGCGTCCGTCTTGAACGTCGTGCCGCCGTAGTGCGTTCGGGAGGCCTCGTAGCCAGTGTCCCGAAGTTTCTCGATGAACTCGTCCATGGCTTCCGCGCCGCGCCCCCAGCGCTTGCAGAGGCGGTGCTGGTCGTAGTGGGTTGGCGTGTCGATCTCCTCGCTGAGCGTCGCCAGCAGTTCTCTCGCTTCGTCGGCGGTGCCCATCTCCTCGGTCACCTGTTCGGACACGGCGTCGGCGAACGCCGGTTCGCAGGTCCGACCGAGCCAGATGGGGCCGGCCGTCTGGAGGTGCTTGTCACAGACCGGACAGTCCTCGGGCGGGTCGGCGATGAGGCCGTAGTCGTGGTCGCGCCAGAGGCAGTGCTGGCAGTGGTGGACGTAGCCGAGTTCGTCGATGCAGTCGTTGGCGACCTTCGCGCCGTGGTCGAACTCCAGGTAGGTCCGGGCGTAGTGTTTCGTCGCGTGGCTGAGAATCGGCCTGGCGGCGATGTCGTAGCGGGCGGCCGTCCGGACCATCGCCGACAGGAGGACGCGCATCCCCATCTCGGCGTGGAACTCGGTGTTGCGCGGGACCGCGCCGTAGGACCGAACGCCGCTCTCGAAGTGTGCGCCACACAGCGGGGCGGTGTCGGTGGCCGTCACACAGAGGAGGTGTTTGGTGCCCTGTACCGCCGCGTCGGCGAAGGGAATCGGCGTGCCGAAGGGGTCGACGTCGACCACGTCGAACGCCTCCGAGTGCATGAGCACGTTCGCGTCCGACCGACGGACCGAGGCGGCAAGGTCGTTGCGTTCGAGATTCTGCTCGCACAGCGCCGTCGCGTCGTCGTCGATGTCACACAGCGTCGTCTCCCAGTCGTTGGCCGCCGCGCGGACGCCCCGGATGCCGCTCGCGGCGGTGGCGTCCAGGTACGTCGACACGCGGGGGGTTCGCTCTCGGTAGGCCCGCAGCGCCGCCACGGTGATGTCGCGGTTCAGCTCCTGGACGGGGTTGAAGAACACGTCCGCGCCCTTCCCCGCATCAGGCTGTTCCGGCACCGTGACCGTCACCCGGCCCTCACTGACGCGCATACTCCCCGGTCCGTGCGTGCGCCGTTAAGTCGTTCGAAGGCTCTCCGCTCACGCCGCTTCGGCGGCCGTCCGCTCCTGTGGCAGCCGAACGGTCACTGTCGTTCCGTCGTTCGTGTCGAAGTCGAGGTCTCCCCCAAGCGTCGTCGCGGTCCAGCGGACGAGCCAGAGGCCGATGCCGCTGCCGTGGTTCAGGTCCGTTTCGCGGCCCCGCTCCAGCACGCCGAGTTCGTGTTCTGGAACGCCAGGGCCGTTGTCGCTGACGGTCAGCACGACATCGTCGCCATCGACCTTCGCACCGACGGTGACGACGGCGTCCGGAACGTGCTGGAGAGCGTTCTCGACGAGATTGGTAAGCAGGATTTCCAGCAGGGCGGGCTGGGTCGTCAGCCGGAGGTCGTCGGGTATCTCAACCGTGACCGAGCCACCGTATTCCTCGCGGGCAGACTCGACGACTCCGGTGGCGAGGTCGGCAAGTGCGACGGATTCCAGGCCCGCGTCGCCAGCACCCGCTTCGGCGAGCGTTCGAGCCTTCTGGCCGGAGTCGACTAAACGACTGACCGACCGCTCGATGGTCGCCGCGTGGTCGGACTGCTCGCCGTCGAGTTCGTCAGCGAGCAGTTCCGCCCGGGCCTGGATGACGACGCTCTCGTTGCGGACGTTGTGTCTGAGAAAGCGGTTGAGCACTTCGAGGCGGCGCTCGCGGCGGATCTCGTCTGTGATGTCCTGAAAGACGACTGTGTATCCCAGTTGCGTCCCCGCCTCGTCCCGGAGCGCCGTCTGCCGGACCTTGAACTCCCGGTGTCGACCACCGGCCTCGATGGACGCCCGCGAACTCCCGCCGTCTGTCGCGATGTCGTCACCCGCTAGAAAGCTGTTCAGTGGCTCTGTCAGGCCTTCGCGCTTATCCACGCCCAGCATCCGCTCGGCGGCGGGGTTGAGGTTCACGACCCGTCCCTGTTCGTCGACGATGGCGACCGGCGTGGCGATGTCGTGGATGG
The DNA here is from genome assembly GCF_009741785.1 of Haloarcula sp. CBA1122. Taxonomy (NCBI): domain Archaea; kingdom Methanobacteriati; phylum Methanobacteriota; class Halobacteria; order Halobacteriales; family Haloarculaceae; genus Haloarcula; species Haloarcula sp. CBA1122. The sequence goes on along the minus strand of NZ_WPCB01000064.1, from coordinate 12,782 downwards.
CCGCCCGCTCGCCGGCCCGCCGGGTCGCCGGGTGGAACTCGAACATGTCGCTCCGGACGAACGCGTACAGGTCAAGGGCGATGTGGGGCAGGAACAGGAGCGTCGTCAGATTCACCGCCGGAACCGGTCCGACGCCGCCGGCCCACAGCAACACCCCGGCGCCGGGCGGTATCGGGCTCAGGCCGACCGCGAGCGCCTCGCGCCGGTACAGCGGGCCGTAGCTGACGACCGTATCGAACACCAGCAGGGTCCCGAAACTGACGAACAGCATCGCGACGATGATCGTGAGCAGCCCCACCGGCAAGACGGCGTAGTCGGCTCCCGCGCTACCGGCGGTCGGCACGACCCGGAATCCCTGCCAGACCACGGTGTGGAGCGGGTTCGTGACGACGAGCGCCGTTCCGGCGAGCGGCAGCACCGCTACGGCCCGGTACCAGCCGCTTTCGAGGACGTTCGTCCGACCGGTGTATCCCAGCGCAAAGGAGAGGAAACAGAAGCCGATCCAGATGATACCCAGCCAGGACACCATCTCCAGGGCAAGGCGCAGTGTCGGGTCGAACACCAGCAGCGCCGCGCCGTAGCTGAAACACCAGCCCGTCTGCGTGACGATGGTCGCGACGAACCACCGCGCGCCGGGCTTGTCCCAGTGCGCTCGGAGCTGGGCCAGCAGATACAGCGACCCGAATCCCGAGGCAAACGAGCCCAGCGCCAGCCACGGGAGGTCGAGGTTCATGCCGGAAGAAACCCGTATTCCGTGTTTATTCTTCCGGGCACAGTACAAGCACTGATAACTCCCTGCTGCGGCTGCGAGCCAGCCGGGACGTGGCTGCTGAAGCCGACGCCGTTTTGTCACCCCTTTCCGTAGCATGGATGTGACCGGAGTCGAGGAGTGGGTGGCCGACCTCGAAGCCGCCGGGGAGCTGACCCCCGACGCAGTGTCGGCTATCGTCGACGTCCACGGCGACCGCGGCCACCAGGCCATCGAGGCTGTCGGCGAGAGCCGCGTCAAGCAGTACCGCGATTTCACCGTCGTCGTGGGCCACGACGACGAGTACATCGTCGAGGACGGCGGCTGTACCTGCGCCGACAGCGAGTACAATCTCGATGCGGACGACCCCGACCAGCTCTGCTGGCACGCCATCGCCGTCCGCGTCGCCGAGGCTATCGACGCCGTCGACGAGCACGATATGTGGTACTCTGAGGTCCGGGAGTTCCTATAGTACCTTTTTACTTCGTCGCCCTTCCTCGCGGCGCGTAGCGCCGCTGCGGGAGGGCTCCTCGCAAAAATCTACGCTAAAAACGACCTTCTCGCTCCCGCTGGTCACGAGAAGTGAAACCGCGCTCCGTCGGCGCGCGGTATGCTATGCGGTACGGCTTCCTCACCGCTCTGCTACTGCTACCGCTCTGCTCCGTTCCTGCTACCGCACCATTCCGTTACCGCTCCACCGGCCGCCCAGCGCCGTACGTAATCCGCCCTTCCAGCGAGAACCGAAGGACGGACCGGGTACCGAGGTCGAGGGACCGGAGCGTGTCGGCCCGCTCGTGGTTGCCCAGGTCCACGTCGACGCGGTCGCTCAGCGGCGCGGCCCCCAGTTTCCCCTGGAACTCGATTGGCGTCCGTTCAAGCTGGCCCTCCCGGACCGCGTAGCTCTCGACCGTTTCCCGACGCTCCCATGTCCGGGGCCAGTCGATGCCGACTGTTGCGACACGGTTCCCGTCCTCGACGACCGTCGTCTCGCGGCGGGTCGCGTCGTCGCGGTGGGTGATGTCCGCGACCGTCTTCGGGTAGCCCCAGATTTCGTCGCCGAGGGCGCGTGCGGGCTCGGTCGTCACCGGGAGCGACCAGACGTAACCGCCGACATTGCGCGTCAGCAGTGGAAGCAACGGCGGCCGCCGCCCGTCTGGCGTTGCGCTAATCAGCACCGCGAACTCGTCGTAGGGGGCCATCGCGTCGTCGCCGATGCGGTGGTACTCGACACAGAGGAGCACGACTGCGGCCTGCCGGGCCGTTACTCGAACCGGTGTCAGTCCATCGGGCAGCAGCGACTCGGCAACGTCGTATCGCGCCGGGAGCACCGCGCCGGCAACCGTCGCCTCGGTGACCAGCGGCAGCGTCACTTCGTGGCCGGTCGAGAGCCGAACCCGGTCGCCGTCGGACAGGTGTATCATAACCACCGCCCCAGAAACGAACTCGCTCGACCGAACCCGCGATGAATCGGATCCTGCAGTCGCGCCGGGAGCCAGTGGGTCCACCGGACGAACGTGGCGAACTTTCCGACGGGGTAGCGGGCCTTCGGCGGGTCGTCGGTCGCTGCGGCGAGTACCGTCGCCGCGACGGCTTCTGGCGTTGTCGCCAGCGGTCCACCGGTGAGCACCCAGCCGGTTTCGAGCGCGTCGTACGTCCGGTCGTAGGTCGGCGTCCGATCTTCGTCGTTCAGGCTTCCCAGCGCGCTGTCGGCGAAGCCGGTGTCTACCCACGCCGGTTCGACGAGCGAGACGTGGATATCGTCCTCGCCGGCGATCTCTATCCGGAGCGCGTCGGTCAGCGACTCGACGGCGGCCTTGCCGGCCGAATACGCGCCCAGGCCCGGCGACGCGGTGTGACCCAGCACGCTGGATACCGTGATGATGCGCCCGCCGTGTTCGCGCATCTCGGGGAGCACTGCCTGTGCGAGTCGGTGTGGGCCGTGGACCAGCACGTCGAACTGCTCGCGAACGTCGTCGCTGGCTATGTCTTCGACCGGCCCAGCCACTCCGTAACCGGCGTTGTTCACCAGACAGTCGAGTCGGCCTGTCTCCTCGATGACCTGGTCGACGACGGCTTCGATCTGTGCCTCGTCAGTCACGTCGAGTTCGAGACAGCGACAGCGCTCGCGGATGTCCGCAGGGAACTCCGCTCGAATGTCCGTCGCGTAGACGGTCCAGCCGTCGTCGGCGAACGCCCGCGCCGTCGCCGCTCCGATACCCGACGCTGCACCAGTGAGCAGGACGACAGAATCTCCTGTAGACATACGAACGAATCCCGAGCCCAGAACTCAGTGGTCGAGGCAGTAGTCGACGAAGTTCCGGAGGATGCGCAGCCCCGTCTCGCCCGATTTCTCCGGGTGGAACTGCGTTCCGAAGACGTTGCCGGCGTCGTTGGCGACAATCGAGGCGAAGTCTGCCCCATAGTCCGTCGTCGCCACCGTCGCGTTCTCGTCGTCGGGAATGGCGTAGTAGGAGTGGACGAAGTAGGCGTGTTCGCCGTCGACGCCCTCGACGAGCGGGTGGTCCCGCGTCACGTCGAGTTCGTTCCAGCCCATGTGTGGCACGGTCTGGTCGCGGCTGAACCGGACGTTCTTTCCGGGAATGAGGTCCAGTCCCTCGGCGTCGCCCTGCCCCTCGTGGTCGGCCTCCTCGCTCGTCGTCAGGAGCATCTGCATCCCGAGGCAGATTCCGAACAGGGGCTTGCCGGCCTCGGCCTGTTCGACCAGTGCCTCGCGGAACGGCCCGGCGTTGTCCATCCCTTCGGAGAACGCTCCGACGCCGGGCAGGACGATGCCGTCGGCCGCGTCGAACTCCGCCGGGTCCTCCGAAAGGGAGACCTCTGCGCCGGCGCGTTCGAGCCCGCGCGTGACGCTCCGGAGGTTCCCCAGTCCGTAATCGACGACGACCACGTCCGCGGTCGTCTGTCTGACACTCATACGGGATCGTAGGCGAACAGGGGCTAAGTGACTTCCTGTTCGAACAAACCTTCGGCACGACCACTGTCCGGCGGGAGGTGTCGCTTACAGTCGGACACCCGGACCTGATAAGGATATCAACTATGAAAATAGACCGGCCCAGTTTTATTGACCTACCGCATACGGCCGTTGATGGTTGATCCTACAGACGTTCTGTACGTCGACGGTAACGTTCTCATCGCTGAGTTTCCCGAAGAGATGGAGATGACAGACGAGACATTCGCGAAAGTCAATGAACGGTTCGAGGAACTCGCCTCACAGCCGGCGGTCGATACGCATATCTCGAACCTCCAGATGGAGGCGTCACTGAACGACGACGTATTCACGCGAGCACAGGAGGCCGCCGAGGCGGGCAAGGAGTTCGGTATCACGGACTGGGTCATCGTCTCCGAGGGAATCAAGAAGATGGCGCTCAAGAGCCGGGTCGGCGAGATTCCTGGTGTCGACATTTCGCTGGTCGACACGAAGGCAGAGGCGATGGACATCGCAGCGAAGTAGCGGTTCCGGGCCGCACTACCCGACTATTTTAAAACTCGCCGAGCCGCGACTGTCCGCTCTGGGCGTCGGTGAACTCCGCGGCAGTCGTTATCGCGGCCTCAAACGTCTCCTTCTGGCTGGGGTCGTACAGCGTCGCCGCCGGGTGGACGGAGACGAGCACGCGGCGTGGCTGGCCGGCGATAGCCACGTCGAACACGTCGCCCGCTTCGCCGGTGACGGCGACGTCACGCTCCAGCAGGTGCTCAGCCGGCACTTTCCCGAGCGTGACGACGACCTCGGGGTCGACGCGGTCGATCTCCGTCTCCAGATAGTCGCGGCAGTTCGCGAGTTCACCCGTTCGCGGGTCGCGGTTGTCCGGCGGGCGACAGCGCACACAGTTGGTGATGCGCACGTCGCCGCGGTCGAGGCCGGCCTCGCGCAACGCCTCGTCGAGCACGTCGCCGCTCCGCCCGACGAACGGCTCGCCCTGTTCGTCCTCGTTCGCGCCGGGGGCCTCCCCGACGAACAGCAGGTCCGCGTCCGCGGGGCCGACGCCGTTGACGATTCGCGAGCGCGAGCGGCAGAGGTCGTCACAGCGCTCACAGCCGACGACGTTGAGGCCGTCCATCTGCTCCATGTCCCGTCGTTTGCGCCGGGGGCTCTCAAACGCAGCGGTCCGCCGTCGGGCTTCCGGTCGGAATCCGGTTCCGCTAGCTTCAGCGAAAACAACTGTCCAGATCTGGCAGCGATTACCGCTTTACACCCGTCGCTTCGATCTGCACCGCCGCGTCGTTCGGCAGGTGTGCCACGCCGACGACAGTCCGTGACGGTCGCTGTCCGTCGAAAAACGCCGCGTACGCTTGCTTGACCGCTGGTAGGTGGTCCATCTCCGTGAGGTACACCGTCGTCCGCATCAGGTCACGCGGTTCGAGACCGGATTCGGCAGCCATGGCACGAATTTGGTCGAGCACGGCGAGCGTCTGTTCCTGAACGTCGCCGCTGCGAGCCGTTTCCGCGTCGGGGAACTGGCCGTCGAAGAACACGAGTTGGCTGTCCTGCTGGCGCGTGCCGTAGACGCTGTGTTCTGTCGGCTGGTCGCCTTCGTACCGGGTCACGCTACTGTTGATGTTCGTTTGCTCGTTCGTTTCTGCGGGCTCTACAGCATTCCTCGTCTGCGTTCTGCTTTCTGCCATTGTATCTCTACAAACACAGTGCCGGACAATCAGACTATGTTTAGCTATTGCTAAATACAACCTACGATAGGATATTGCTACCGCCTATGTCGTTCAAACCTCCATCTCTAACTTAGTAATAGCTAATGAGTCGTTGGGGTATCTGAAGGACGTGAATTCGGGCCGTCCATTGTACCGATGGGCAATACAATACCGCATCCGGTCGGTCGCTCCCGCTGTGTGAGTCACTCCATTTCGACCAGTCCCCGCGCCGCCAGTCGGGCGACACGGAGCGGTTCAGGACGGCCGCCCTCCGGCGTGAACGCGCAGACGACATCCGCGGCGGCGCTGTCGTCGAGGCCGACGCTCCGGACGTACACCGTCTCGTCGTTCACCGACACCGGTCGGCGCTCCGGCTGGGCACGGTAGGTCGCCAGCCGGTCCTGCACGACATCGGAGTCGTCGAAGGCCTCGCGGATGGCCCCTTCGAGTCCCGGCGAGGACTCGAAGGTGACCGAGACGACCGGCAGGTCGGTGTGGTCGTGAATCTGTTCGAGGTCGAGTACGTTGAACCACGCCGGCGCGATACCCGCCACTAGCAGGTAACGAACGTCCTCGCGGTCCAGTCTGTCGACCATCGCACACACCGTCTCAGTCGCGTCGCTCCCACCGACTGTGGCAGTACTGAAAACAAAGCCGTCAGCCACTCGACTGGCGCGAACGACGGCACCAGCGAACTGACTGGTTTCAGCCCGATACGACTCCGCCACGCCGAGGGCCCGTGCCCCTGATTTCACGTGTTCTGGTTGTCTTTGATGTCTTCCAGTCTATCGAGTAGTTCGTCGTTCGACGCGGTGAACTCGTACTCGATGTCGCCCTCGTGGGCGTTTTCTTCAGCATCGAGGCCGTCCTCGTCCTCGAAGTCTGTGTCGTACTCCTGATTGTCTTGTTCCGATTCGTCGTAGCTCCCGAACCCCATGGTACGTGTACAACTATGACGTTCTTAGTAAAAAATCACTCGGCGACACTATCGTGTTTGATAACCGATATTTTCTCGGCACTGTGAGCCGAAATACCCTATTCCGGTCGGGTTGCCGGCGGACAGTACACTCAAGCGGGCCGCGCCACAGGCTTGGTGTATGGACGTTCACAACGTCACCGCCGAGGCCGAGACGTTCACCTGCAACGCCTATCTCGCGACTGGCGAGCAGACGACGCTGGTCGATTCCGGCGCGATGCGCGGCGTCGTCGATGTCGTCCGCGAGCACGTCGATGCGCTCGACGCCGTCGTGTTGACCCACCAGCACGGCGACCACGTCCAGCAGCTCGACGCCGTCCTCGACGCCTTCGACGCGCCGTTGTACGCCTACAGCTCCCACCCGCGCCGGGACCACGAACTCGCTGACGGCGACACGCTCACGGTCGGTGACGAGGACTGTGAGGTCGTGTACACGCCGGGCCACGCCGACGACCACGTCTCGCTCGTCTCCGAGTCGTCCCTGTTCTCCGGCGACGTGGTCGTCCACGACGACGGCGCGTTCGAGGGCGGCTCCTTCGGCCGCACCGACCGCCCCGGCCAGTCCCGCGAGCGCCTCATCGAGAGCATCGAGCGCATTCTCGACCGAATGCCGGCAGGCGTCGAACACATGTACTCGGGTCACGGCGGCGTCTTCCACGGCGACGTCCGCGAGGTCGTCGAACGCGCCCTCGACCGGGCGCAACGCCGCGAGCCGAAGTATCCCGACGAGTGACCGCTCGAAACCGGCGCAACGCTCTAGTGATAGGGCCGATATTCGACTCCATGAACCAGCGACTTCTGACGGGGACGGCCCTGGCGCTCTCCGGCGTCGTGCTGGCCGCTATGCAGGCCCTCCATGCGTTCCAGCAAACCCGGATTCCGGTGGCAATTGCAGTCGATGCGCTCCCCTTTGTGGCGATGGGACTGGCGATAGTGTACGCGGGCGTCTGGCTCGTCCGTGACACGACGTTCGAGGGGGCCACGTCCCGGGTGGCCGCGTGGGCCGCCGGCGGGACCGTGGCGTTTGCCGCCATCGCGGCGCTCCTGTTGTTCAGCCAGCGCGTGACCTCCGGGTCACTCGCCCGAGCGTCGTACCTGACGGTGGACCTCGTCACCGTCGGCGCGCTGGCGGGCGTTCTGGTCGGGCTGTACGCGCCCGGAGCCGCAGTCGGCTCCGCGAACTGGCGGCCGAGCGCGACCGTATCGAGGCCTTCGCCGGGAAGGCGGCCGACGTGAACAACTACGGACGCGCCATCGCCAGCGCCCCCAGCGTCGACGGCGTCGCCGCCTTCGTCGTCGAGGCCTTCGGGACGATGACCGGCATGGAGGAGACGGCCGTCATCCGGCTCAAGGACGGCAATGCAGTGGTGCTCGCGAACACGATTCGAACCGTGCCGGTCGACGTTGTCGGCTCGCTCGCACAGGAAGTCCGGACACAGCAACAGGGTGAGATCACTGTTCACGACCGGCCGTTCTCCGTCGACATCCCCGAGTCAGTCACCGACTGCGTGTCGGCGGTGGTTTTGGACGACGAGGGCACGGCGACGGTCGTTCTCTCAGTCACGACGGACGAGACGACTGTCGGGGAAGAAGATCAAAAGCTGCTGGAACTCATCGTCTCACACGCGTCGGTTCGCATGGCGACGCTCGACCGGCAATCAGCGGACAGAGAACCCACTGAGAAGTAGTTGATTGGCGACGAACCGCCACCGGATGCCGGCGGCAACTGACCCGAAAATCAGGCGCTGCGGGTCTCTTTCGCCTTCGGACGCAGGTTGCCGTAGCCGCACTTCCGGCACTGCTGTGCGCGCTGTGGGTTCCGAGCGTTACACCGCATGCAGATCTGCTTGTTGAGGAGTCGGTCGGACGCAGTCTCGAAGCTAGCCATGCGCGTCTCTTTCCGGTGCGCGCGTTTAAGCTTTGAGTTTCGGTACGGGGAGCGGTGACCGTTCGAGCACGGGAATCGGACTCCGGACGTCGCCGGCTTTAGATGCCCGAACGGCGAAGCCAGGGTATGTACAATCAGGTCGCAGACCTGCCAGTTACCGTCGAGAACTGTGCGTTCGAGCGCCGAGAGCGGGCGACCTCCAGCGGGTTCGACCGGGTCACCACTGTTGTCCACCTCTCCGGTGCGGGTGAGACCGGAAGCGGCGAGGACGTGACGTACACGGCCGAGGCCCACGACGCGCTGCAGGACAGCGATACGTTGCAGGGTTCGGACTCCCCGCTGGCCGGCGAGTACACCGTCGACTCGTTTTCCGCGGCGCTGGAAGCGGCCGACCTGTGGCCCGCCCCTCCCGACCAGGAGCGCTTTCGCCACTACCGGCGCTGGGGGTTCGAGAGCGCGGCGCTAGACCTGGCGCTGAAACAGGCCGACACGGATCTCGGGACGGTGCTCGGCCGGCAGTACGACCCGGTGAACTTCGTCGTCTCGACGCGGCTCTCGAACGCCGACGACGACACGCCGCCGACGGCTGACAGACTGGCGATGCTGTGTGAGCGTTACGGCGACCTTTCGTTCAAACTAGACCCCACGCCGTCCTGGAGCGATGCCCTCGTCGACGCACTGACGGACTACGATGTTCGCGTGTTGGACCTGAAAGGGCTGTACGAGGGGACGGACGTCGACGTAGGGGCTGACCCCGAGTTCTACCGCCGCGTCGTCGCCGGCCTCCCCGACGCGCTGGTTGAGGACCCAGACCTGACCGACGCAACTCGGCCGGTTTTCGACGGCGAAGAAGCGCGCGTCACCTGGGACGTGCCTATCACCGGCGTCGAGAGCATCGAGGCGCTGCCGTTCGACCCGGCGTGGCTCAACATGAAACCGTCCCGTTGCGGGACCGTCGAGTCGGTGCTTGCGACCATCGACTACTGTGAGCAACACGGCATCGACCTGTACGGCGGCGGGCAGTTCGAACTCGGCGTCGGCCGCGACCACATCCAGGCGCTGGCGTCGCTGTGCTATCCTGACGGGCCGAACGACGTCGCGCCCGGCGGCTACAACGACCCCGACCCGGACGCGGAGCTGCCGACGAGTCCGCTTGCGCCACCCGACGCGCCGGTCGGCATCGGAACCGGGTTCTGGTAAACGCCCTTAGAAATGAAGCCGAAGCTACATTGTTGTCTGGAGGCTAACTATTGTCATGCGGTGCCAAGCCTGCGGAGAACGCATCGAAGATGTACTGGAGGCACACGCACGACGGGCCTGTCCACACTGTGATGCGCCGCTCCTCGATAAGCCAGCAACGCCCAAATGACTACTCCTCGGCGAGGTAGTCGTCCTGTACGTCGATGACGTCGCTCGAATCCTCGCAGTTCGCGTACCGCTCTAGCGGTTCCTCGTTCAGTTCAAGGAAGGTGTGGCCCCAGGAGAACGTCGAGAGGATTCGCTCGGCGTGGTCGCGCTCCCCGAGAATGGCGAGCGCACCGGCGAACGCTTCGACGGTATTTAGCTGGAACGCGGTCCCGTAGTTGACCGGATTGCCGGCGACGAGAAACGGGAGCGAGCGGTGCACCCCTTCGAGGTCGAACGCCTCCCGTTCGGCGGTCTCCCAGGAGCAGTCGAGCGCGACCAGTCGGCTGTGTCGAGCGCCGTCGCCGGCGGTCGGCCGGTCCGCTGGAGACAGCGCCTGCTCGGCGAAGGGGTTGAGCACGATGCCGGGCGGCGTCGACCGCGTCGCGCGGTGGAGTTCGGCCTCGTCCATCCGGGCCAGCTTCCGCGCGCTACATTTGTCGGGGTCGTCGTCACCCTCGTACCGGACGTGCAGTTCCACACGAGCGCTACTACGGTGGCGAATAAAAGCGACTCGTTCGGTGACACTGTGCAAACACTGTTATAGCCGGGCTTGGTTGTACAACGTGTGCTTTCAGAGGGGACGACGGCACCACTGTTCGAACTACCGGCGCTCGTCGATGACGACTGCCAGCGAGTCGGACTAGCCGACTATCTCGGCGAGGATGTGGTCATCCTCGCGTTCTATCCGGCGGATTTCAATCCAGCCTGTGACGAGACGTCCTGTGATCTGGACGAACTCGACCTCTTTACGATGCAGAAGGACGTAACTATCCTCGGTATCGGCCCGGATTCGGTGTACAGCCACCGGGCCTTTGCCGACCGCTACGACCTGAACATCCCGCTGCTGTCCGACACCGACCACGATGTCGCCCGCGAGTACGGGCTCGACTTCGTGGACGACATCGGCCAGCAGCTCATCGAGCGCGCTGTCGTCGTCATCGACCACGACGGCGACGTGCAGTACGCCTGGAGTACCGACGACCTTCAGGAACTCCCCCGTGTCGGGGAGATCAAGGACGCTATCGCCGACACCGGCGGCGACGACACCGCGTTCGCCCGCTACCGCGTCGGCTACGCCCACTACACGGAGGGCCGGCGCGCGTTCACCTCGGCGATGGAGGCCTTCCGCGAGTCGGAGTGGATGGTCGCACAGGGCGACTTCCAGCAGGCACGCGACGAGTTCGCAGACGCCGAAGGCCACTTCGACACCGCGGTCCGGTTCGTCGACGACGAGTCCCTGAAACCGATCTACGAGGACGCAAAGACAAAGGCGAACTCGCTGTGGCAGGCCAGCGACTGGCTCACCCAGGCCGCCCGCGCCTACTCTAGCGGGAACGGAGCCGAGGGCCAGCAACTCCGGGACGACGCGGAGCGCCCGCTCGAAACCGCCCGTGGCTACGAGGAACCGCCCGACCCCGACGATCCGTGGCCACCAGCTCTGGAGACGCTGGAAAAGGAGGAGGACGACGACCGGCCGGCGTTCCTCACACAGGACGAGACCGCTGTGGACACCTCGCTCGACGTGGATATCGACGCGGAAGTCGAACGGACAGACAGCGAACTGTCGGAGACAGCATCGTCGGCTACCGAGTCGGCGCTGGATTCGATGCCATCACCCGAAGCCGCCGATGCGGCCGACGAAATGCGAGACGCAGCCGACGGACCGGCGGCAGAACCAGCTGAGGAGACGACACCAGCGGGGACAGCTGACCAGTCGACGAATCCGCCGCCTTCGACCGACGAACCGACTGCACCCGTAGACCAACCGTCAGCGTCGGAATCTGCGGCAACGTCGGCCGACGACGCGCCGCCGGAGTCAGTGTCGGTACCCGACGGAGAGGGTGATATATCGGACGTCGATGACGCTGATATCGAGGAGATACAGGCCGAACTGGCCGCCAGCGAAGCCGAGACCGAGCCGACGGACCCGCTGGAAGAGACTCCAACCGCGATGGTCGAAGAGCCGCCCGACACGGTCGGCAGCGCGGCCGACGAATCCTCGGCACAGGACGCACCGGACGACGACGCCTCGACACAGGACGCACCGGACGGCGAGCAGTCGACTGCCGACGCGTCGCCTGATGCCGCCACCGACTCCGAGACGGCGACTGACGACGCAGTCGAACTAGATCTGGCCGACCCGATGGCCGACGACGACACGGGAGCAGCGGTCGACCCCGAGCCGGACGACGGTTCGGGACCGGAAACAGACGGCGAGCCATCTGACACGGAGAGCGATAGAGACACCCCTGAGGAACCCGAATCAGGCCCGTGACGCGACCCGATCTCCGTCAGCGTACACGGGCCTACTACGACGCCATCGACGGCGACGACTACGACCAGTTGGCCTCGCTGCTCGCCCCGTCGTTCGTCCACGACCGCCCCGATCAGACTATCGAAGGCCGGGACCGGTTCGTACAGTTCATGCGTGAAGAGCGGCCCCAGACAGACACCACGCATCCGCTGGACGGCCTCTACTGTCGCCCGGACAGCGTAGCGGAGCCGGCCGACGGCGACGACACGGCGACGGCGGAAGTCGTCGCCCGCGGCCGCCTGCTCGATACCGACGGCGAGTGCATCGTCGGTTTCGTCGACGTGTTCACGTTCGCCGGGGACGATATCGAGCGCATCGAGACGTACACGCGCTGAGGCTTGACTGCTTTCGGATTTGCTGTGTCACTGTCTCGGCAGCGACAGCCGGACGCCGTAAGCCGACCCGTCGGTTTCGGTCCCGACGAACGTGTCCAGGGACCACGGTGTCTCCCGAACCGCGGCGCGGAACTGCGACGGCGTGACCAGCAGCAGGTCGGTCCACGGGCCGGCCAGCCTGTCGTACTCGATGCGGAAGGTGCGGTAGGCGACACCGGGCTGGGCGAGGTGGGCTGCGCCAGTCTCCGGGTCTGCCCGGTCGAGCGTGTCCACGTCGGCGACGAGACGGCCACCGGGCCGTGTCACCGCCGCCAGTTCGCTGAGCGTCGCCCGGAGGTCGGCCAGCGAACTGCCGAGGCCGAGTTGTTTGCCCAGGGCAACGACAGTATCGAACCCATTGCCCGGCGGCCGCCGGAGGTCGCCGACCACTGCATCCGTGACGCCGCGCT
>NZ_WPCB01000072.1:0-12946 GCF_009741785.1 Haloarcula sp. CBA1122 | reverse complement strand
TCGTATGATGGGCCACTACACCATCCGGGCCTTCGTTGCATTTCTTCGTACCTTGGTGTCGGTATTAAGACTTTCCAAAGAAATCCGCCCCGTGATGAGTGCACATGACGGGACCCAAAGTTCTATGTCCGGTCTGCTGCATGTGGTTGGTAGGAGCAACCACGCCCGCAGTCCGCGAGAGTGGGCGGGTCCGATAGCCACGGCAGAGCGACTTGGTAAGTGTTATATGCACCCCGACAGTACGGCCCTGTAGTATCTCGTGACAGCCACCTTCTCCAGCAGCAGGCCAAACGCACACGCACACACATGGTAGATGTAAGTCAACACGACCTCGTCCCAGACCACAGTGTCGTCGACGAGGACGACCTCGAAGCAGTACTCACGGAGTATGAAATCAAGAAGACGGACCTTCCGAAGATCAAGCGCACCGACAAGGCGCTGCCCGATGATGCCGAAGTCGGTGACGTGGTTCGGATCGTCCGCGACTCTCGAACGACGGACGAAGCCGTCGTGTATCGACTGGTGGTAGAATAATGGACACACAAGATCGCCGCGCTATATCGCGTGAATATTTCGCCAAGGAACGGCTCGCCGAACACCACTTCCGCTCGTTCAACGCCTTCCTCGACAGAGGGATGCAGCAGGTCGTCGACGAGAAAGAGACCATCGAGACTGACATCGGTGACAAGGAAGGGCAGGAACCGGTGTGGGTCGAACTGGGCGACGTCCGTGTTGTCACTCCACGGGTTCGCGAGGCCGACGGCAGCGAGGAACTGCTGTACCCGCAGGAAGCCCGCCTCCGCAACATCACCTACTCCGCGCCGGTGTTCATGGAGATGGCCATCGTCCGCGGCGGTGAGGAGGAGCCGGAGGAAGTCGTCGACCGGACGGAGACCAAGATCGGGCGAATGCCCATCATGGTCGGGTCGAACAAGTGTAACATCGCGGGCTTCACCGACGAGGAGCTCATCGACATCGGCGAGGACCCCGCAGACCCCGGTGGCTACTTCTGTGTCAACGGCTCCGAGCGGGTGCTGATGACCAGTGAGGACCTCGCCCCGAACAAGATTCTGGCCGAGTACGACACCAAGTACGGCGACGAGGTGCAGGTCGCCAAGACGTTCTCCCAGCGCCGCGGGTACCGCGCACTGGTGCTGTGTGAACGAACGCGGGACGGGCTGCTGGAAGTCTCCTTCCCGTCCGTCTCTGGCAGTATCGACTTCGTCACGCTGGTCCGCGCGCTGGGGCTGGAATCGGACGAGGAAATCGTCCACCGCGTCAGCGAGGACCCGGAAATCGTGAAGTTCATGCTGGAGAACCTGGAGGAGGCCGAGGTCCAGACGACCGAGGAAGCCATCGAGACGCTGGGCAAGCGTGTCGCCTCCGGGCAGGGCAAGAACTACCAGCTCAAGCGGGCCAACTACGTCATCGACCGCTATCTCCTCCCGCATCTGCACGAGGAAGGCGTCGAGGAAGAGGAAGTCCGTATCAACAAGGCGTTCTACCTCTGCCGGATGGCCGAGGCGTGTTTCGAACTGGCACTGGGCCGTCGCGAATCCGACGACAAGGACCACTACGCCAACAAGCGGCTGAAGGTCAGCGGCGACCTGATGACCGACCTGTTCCGGACGGCGCTGAACAAGCTCGCCCGGGACGTGAAGTACCAGCTCGAACGGGCCAACATGCGGAACCGCCAGCTGTCGGTGTCGACAGTCGTTCGCTCGGACGTGCTGACCGAGCGGCTCGAACACCCGATTGCGACGGGGAACTGGGTCGGCGGCCGCTCCGGCGTGAGCCAGCTGGTCGACCGGACCGACTTCATGGGGGTGCTGTCACACCTCCGGCGACTGCGCTCGCCGCTCAGTCGCTCCCAGCCCCACTTCGAGGCACGGGACCTGCACGCGACCCAGTGGGGTCGTATCTGTCCCTCGGAGACGCCTGAAGGCCCCAACTGTGGGCTGGTGAAGAACTTCGCCCAGGCGATGGAGCTGTCACAGGACGTATCGGACCCACAGGGTCTCAAACAGGAACTCGCAGAGATGGGGGTCCAGGGCATCCCCGGTATCGAGTCGATCGAACAGCAGCCCGCGGACGATTAATATGAGTCAGGGACGCGAAGCCAAGGTATACGTAAACGGTAGTCTGGTTGGGACACATCCCGACCCGGAACAGCTCGCAGAACAGGTACGACAGGCGCGACGACGGGGGGACGTCTCCCAGATGGTCAACGTCTCGGTCAAGAACCGGACCGGGGAAGTCATCATCAACGCCGACGCTGGCCGTGCCCGACGCCCGCTGCTGGTCGTCGAGGACGGCGAACCGCTGATGACCGACGAGGAGGTCGAGCAGGTCAAAGAGGGCGAGCTCGAATTCGAGGAACTCGTCGAGCGTGGCCTCGTCGAGTTCATCGACGCCGAGGAGGAGGAGGACATCCTCGTCGGCGTCGACGAGGACGAACTCACGGAGAAGCACACGCACCTGGAAGTCGACCCGCAGCTGATGTTCGGTATCGGTGCCGGGATGATTCCGTACCCCGAACACAACGCCTCGCCCCGGATTACGATGGGATCGGGGATGATCAAGCAGTCGCTTGGCCTGCCGTCGGCGAACTACCGCATTCGCCCGGACACGCGCCAGCACCTGCTGCACTACCCGCAGCTGTCGATGGTCAAGACCCAGACCACCGAACAGATCGGCTACGACGACCGCCCGGCGGCACAGAACTTCGTCGTCGCCGTCATGAGCTACGAGGGGTTCAACATCGAGGACGCACTCGTGATGAACCAGGGGTCGGTCGACCGCGCGCTCGCCCGCTCGCACTTCTTCCGCACCTACGAGGGCGAAGAGCGGCGCTATCCCGGCGGTCAGGAGGACCGCTTCGAGATTCCCGACGACGAGGTCCGCGGCGCTCGCGGCGAGGAAGCGTACACGCACCTCGACGACGACGGACTCGTCAACCCCGAGACGAAGGTCGGCGAGAACGCCGTCCTGCTCGGCAAGACCAGCCCGCCCCGATTCCTCGAAGAGCCGGACGACATGGGCGGCCTCTCGCCCCAGAAGCGCCGGGAGACGAGCGTGACGATGCGCTCGGGCGAATCCGGCGTCGTGGATACGGTCACGCTGATGGAAGGCGAGGACGGCTCGAAGCTCTCGAAGGTCTCTGTGCGTGACGAGCGCATCCCCGAACTCGGGGACAAGTTCGCGTCACGCCACGGACAGAAGGGCGTCGTCGGCCACATCGCCCCCCAGGAGGACATGCCCTTCACCGAGGAGGGCGTCGTTCCGGACCTCATCATCAATCCGCACGCACTGCCGTCGCGGATGACCGTCGGCCACATCCTCGAGATGATCGGCGGGAAGGTCGGCGCACTCGAAGGCCGCCGCGTCGACGGCACCGCCTTCACCGGCGAGGACGAGGAGGAGCTCCGTGGCTCGCTCGAAGACCACGGCTTCGACTCTAGCGGCAAGGAGACGATGTACTCCGGCGTTACCGGCGAGAAGATCGATGCGGAGATCTTCGTCGGCGACATTTTCTACCAGAAGCTGTACCACATGGTCTCGAACAAGCTGCACGCCCGCTCGCGCGGGCCGGTGCAGGTGCTCACCCGCCAGCCCACCGAGGGACGCGCCCGCGAAGGTGGCCTGCGCGTGGGTGAGATGGAGCGGGACGTGCTCATCGGGCACGGCGCGGCGATGGCGCTCAAGGAGCGTCTGCTCGACGAGTCCGACCGCGAGTGGATCAACGTCTGCGGGCAGTGCGGGATGACCGCCGTCGAGAACGTCGAGCAACGGCGCATCTACTGTCCGAACTGCGAGGAGGAGACGGACATCCACGAGGTCGAGATGTCCTACGCGTTCAAGCTCCTGCTCGACGAGATGAAGGCGCTCGGAATCGCCCCGCGGATCGAACTGGAGGACGCAGTATGAGCTCACAACAGACACCCCAGGAAATCGGTCAGCTCAGCTTCGGGCTGATGGACCCAGAGGAGTACCGCGAGATGTCGGCCACGAAAGTGATCACGGCCGACACGTACGACGACGACGGCTTCCCCATCGACATGGGGCTGATGGACCCGCGGCTTGGGGTCATCGACCCCGGACTGGAGTGCAAGACCTGCGGGAAACACAGCGGCTCCTGTAACGGCCACTTCGGCCACATCGAACTCGCTGCGCCCGTCATCCACGTCGGGTTCGCGAAGCTCATCCGCCGACTCCTGCGCGGGACCTGCCGGGAGTGCTCCCGGCTCTGTCTCGACGAGCACGAGCGCGACGAGTTCGCTGACCGACTGACACGGACCCAGGACCTCGGTCGCGACCTCAACGACGTGACCAAGGCCGCCATCCGGCAGGCCCGCAAGAAGGACCGCTGTCCGTTCTGCGGCGAGAAGCAGTACGACATCAAACACGAGAAGCCGACCACGTACTACGAGGTGCAGGACGTGCTGGCCTCAGACTACCCCGAGCGGATCGCCGCCGCGATGGAGGAGTCCGAGGATCCGATCTCGCCGATCGACCTCTCCGAAGAAACCGGCATCGACAGCAGCCGTGTGCAGGAGATTCTCAGCGGCGAGTTCCGACCCCGGCAGGAGGACCGCCGCGCTCTGGAAAAGGCGTTGTCGGTTGACCTGACCGAGGAGGACATGAACAAGCTGATGCCCAGCGACATCCGGGACTGGTTCGAGGACATCCCGGACGAGGACATCGAAGTGCTGGGGATGAAACCGGCCCGCTCCCGACCGGAGTGGATGATTCTGACGGTGCTGCCGGTGCCGCCGGTCACCGCTCGCCCCTCGATTACGCTGGACAACGGCCAGCGCTCCGAGGACGACCTCACCCACAAGCTTGTGGACATCATCCGCATCAACCAGCGGTTCATGGAGAACCGCGAGGCGGGTGCGCCACAGCTGATTATCGAGGACCTCTGGGAACTGCTGCAGTACCACGTCACCACGTTCATGGACAACGAGATTTCGGGCACGCCGCCGGCGCGACACCGCTCCGGCCGTCCGCTGAAGACCCTCTCTCAGCGCCTGAAAGGCAAGGAGGGCCGCTTCCGTGGCTCGCTGTCCGGGAAGCGTGTCAACTTCTCCGCTCGTACCGTCATCTCGCCGGACCCGACGCTCTCGCTGAACGAGGTCGGCGTGCCGGACCGGGTCGCCAAGGAGATGACCCAGACGATGAACGTCACCGAGCGAAACCTGGAGAAAGCGCGGCGCTACGTCTCCAACGGGCCTGAAGCCCACCCCGGCGCGAACTACGTCAAGCGGCCGGACGGCCGCCGGCTGAAGGTGACCGAGAAAAACTGCGAGGAACTCGCGGAGAAGGTCGAAGCGGAGTGGGAAGTGTCCCGCCACCTGGTCGACGGCGACATCATCATCTTCAACCGCCAGCCGTCGCTGCACCGGATGTCTATCATGGCCCACGAGGTCGTCGTGATGCCGTACAAGACGTTCCGGCTGAACACGACGGTCTGTCCGCCGTACAACGCTGACTTCGACGGGGACGAGATGAACATGCACGCCCTGCAAAACGAGGAGGCCCGGGCCGAAGCCCGCGTCCTCATGCGCGTGCAGGAACAGATGCTCTCCCCGCGCTTCGGCGAGAACATCATCGGCGCGATTCAGGACCACATCAGCGGGACCTACCTGCTGACCCACACCAATCCGAAGTTCAACGAGACGCAGGCGCTTGACCTGCTCCGGGCGACGCGTATCGACGAACTGCCCGAAGCCGACGGCGTCGATGAGGACGGCGAGGAGTACTGGACCGGCCGCTCCCTGTTCTCCGAACTGCTGCCGGACGACCTGAACCTGGAGTTCACGTCCTCCGCCGGCGACACGGTCGTCGTCGAGGACGGCCAGATGACCGGCGGCACCATCGACGAGGACGCCGTCGGCGCATTCGGCGGCGAAATCGTCGACACCATCGCCAAGGACTACTCGCGGACCCGCGCCCGGATTCTGGTCAACGAGGTCTCGGCGCTGGCGATGCGGTCGATCATGCACTTCGGGTTCTCCATCAGCATCGACGACGAGTCCATCCCGCGGGAGGCCGAAGAGCAAATCAACGACGCCATCGACAGCGCCTACGACCGCGTCGAGGAACTCATCGAGACCTACGACCGCGGCGAACTCGAATCGCTGCCCGGTCGGACCGTCGACGAGACGCTGGAGATGAAGATCATGCAGACGCTGGGCAAGGCGCGTGACTCCGCCGGTGACATCGCCGAGGACCACTTCGGCGAGGACAACCCGGCCGTCATCATGGCCGAGTCCGGCGCGCGTGGGTCGATGCTGAACCTGACCCAGATGGCCGGCTGTGTCGGCCAGCAGGCAGTCCGTGGCGAGCGGATCAACCGCGGCTACGAGAACCGCACGCTTAGCCACTTTGAGGAGAACGACCTCTCGGCGGACGCCCACGGCTTCGTGGAGGCGTCCTACCGCTCCGGGCTCGGCCCGAAGGAGTTCTTCTTCCACGCGATGGGTGGCCGCGAGGGACTGGTCGATACGGCTGTCCGGACATCGAAGTCCGGGTACCTGCAGCGCCGGCTCATCAACGCCCTGTCAGAACTCGAAACGCAGTACGACGGGACCGTCCGGGACACCTCGGACACCATCGTCCAGTTCGAGTTCGGCGAGGACGGCACGTCGCCGGTCGACGTGTCCTCGAACCAGGAGGGCGACATCGTCGACGTCGAGCAGATCGCCGACAGCGTCCTCGACGAGGAGTTCGAGAGCGAGAAACAGAAAGAGAGCTTCCTCGGCACGCGGACCGAGCGGACCAACCTCTCGGAGCATGCGGACGACTGGTGGATGGCCGAGGGTGACGACTAACAATGACAGCACACGACGTATCAGCAGACATCGAAGCCGTCGTCGAGGACACTGAGCTGCCGCGACGGCTGAAAGACGAAGTGTACAGCACCATCGATGAACGGGGCGTCGGCGTCGACGACGCCGACCGCATCGCCAAGGCCGTCGAGTCCCGCTACCTCGACACGCGTGTCGACCCGCTGGACCCGGTCGGGACCGTCTCGGCCCAGTCCATCGGCGAACCGGGAACGCAGATGACGATGAACACGTTCCACTACGCGGGGGTCGCCGAGATCGACGTGACCCAGGGCCTGCCACGGCTCATCGAGCTGGTGGACGCCCGGAAGACGCCGGACACGCCGATGATGACGGTTCACCTCGACGAGGAGTACGCGGATGACCGCGAACGCGCACACGAGGTCGTCTGGAAGATCGAGGCGACGCGCATCCTCGCGCTGGGTGACATCTCGACGAACGTCGCGGACATGCTCGTTGAGATCGACCTCAACGAGGACACGCTGCTGGAGCGGTGGCCGACGGTCAACGACACGGACGCCATCGCCGAGGAGATCGCCGAGACCATCGAATCGAATCTCGGCGTCTCGACCCGGCAGGCCGGCACGGTCATCGAGTTCGGCCCGGAGGAACCCAGCTACCGCGACCTCCTACAACTGGTCGAGGAGTTGCGGGAGATCGTCTTCAAGGGGATCGAGGAGATCACCCGCGTCGTCATCCGCAAGGAGGAGACTGACAACGGCGAGGAGTTCGTCCTCTACACCGAGGGGTCGGACTTCGGCGAAGTGCTCGACATCGAGGGCGTCGACGCCTCCCGGACGACGTGTAACAACATCCACGAGATCTACCGGGAACTCGGCGTCGAAGCGGCCCGCGAGACGCTCATCAACGAGACGATGAACACGCTCGAAGAGCAGGGGCTCGACGACGTGAACGTCCGGCACCTGATGCTCGTGGCCGACATCATGACCAACGAGGGGACCATCGAGTCCATCGGCCGCCACGGCATCTCGGGGTCGAAAGACTCCGTGCTTGCCCGTGCAGCGTTCGAGGTGACGGTCAATCACTTGCTCGACGCCGCCATCCACGGCGAGGTCGACGAACTCGACGGCGTCACGGAGAACGTCATCGTCGGGAAGCCGATCAAGCTCGGCACCGGCGACGTCAACCTCCGGATGGGCACGACCCAGGACTGATGCGGGTCGAACTCTCGGACGAAGCGCGTCGACTGGTCGCCCTCTTCGAGGACGAGGCAGCCGTCACCGTCCGGGATTGCGTCGTCGACGAGGACCACGACCAGGTGGTGTATCTGGTCAAGCGCGGGGAGATGGCCGACGCTATCGGCCCGGGCGGTCAGACGGTCGAGCGCGTCGAGGAGCGCCTCGGCCGCGAGGTCAAACTCGTCGAAGCCGCCGAGACGGCCGAGGACTTCGTGGCCAACGCGCTCGCGCCGGCCGCGGTGTACAACGTCACCGTCTCGGAGAACGACGACACCGTCGCTTACGTGGAAGTTGCACAGGAAGACCGCGGGGCTGCTATCGGCCGCGAAGGCCGAAACATCGACGCCGCCCG
The DNA here is from genome assembly GCF_009741785.1 of Haloarcula sp. CBA1122. Taxonomy (NCBI): domain Archaea; kingdom Methanobacteriati; phylum Methanobacteriota; class Halobacteria; order Halobacteriales; family Haloarculaceae; genus Haloarcula; species Haloarcula sp. CBA1122. The sequence continues at coordinate 4,547 of NZ_WPCB01000072.1, read as the reverse complement.
GCAACTGGCGAAGCGACACTTCGAAATCGACGGCATCGAACTGACCTGAGCGAGGCGATTCGAGCGGGTCCACGGACCCGCCTGCTCGGGCAGTCGATGTGGAGACTGACAGAAACCGCTTTTTTGATTGGTCGTGAACCGACTGCTATGCCTGCACTCCGGCGTCCAGACGGCGGCGACCTGCTGGCTCCGCTGACTATCGTCGGCATTTACCTGTATCACGCACACGTTCTGGGGAACCCCCCGTCCGGACTCGAAGGCGCGTTTATGCTCGCGCTGTTCGTGTTGGTGGGGGCCACGAGTCTCGTCGAGGGACTGCTCGCGTCACCGGCGTACCCGCTCGTCGGTGGCGGACTAACCGCGGTCTTTTATCTCGTCCGGTTCAGCCAGCGACAGGATATCGGCTCCGCGCTCGGCGTTTGTGCCGGGGTTCTTTTCGGTAGCTATGGCCTCTACCAATTGGTCACGTCGAGCGCCGAACCGAAACTGTAAGTGGCAGATGAAACAGGAGGCGACGCTCAGTCGTCGCCAGTGGCCGGGTCGTCCGCGCCGTGTTCGTACACGTCGGTATCGCTGTGCGTGGTGCCGCTGTCGACATCGAACGTCTGCAGGAGTTCGCTGAGGTCGCCGGCCTGATCCGAGAGGGACACGATGCCGCCGGTGACTTCGTTGATCGTCGCGGTCTGTTCCTCCGCGGCGGCGGCGACGTTCTCGGCGCGGGAAGCGGTTTCCTCGCTGATTGTCCCGACCTCGTCGGTCATCGCCACTGCTTCCTCCGTCGTCGCGGCCTGCTCGTCGGTGGCGTCGCTGATGGACTGGATACCGTCGTTGACCTCTTCGACGCGGTCGACGATCTGTTCGAGGGATTTGATCGCGTCGTCGACAGTGTCGATACCGTCCGTGACGGAGTCGCCCATCTGCCTGATGTCGGTCACGGCGTCACCGGTGGTGTCCTGCACTTCCTCGATAACCGTCGAGACCTCCTCGGTGGCTTCGGTCGTTTCCTGTGCGAGGCCTTTGATCTCGTCGGCGACGACGGCGAACCCTTCGCCAGCTTCGCCGGCTCGTGCGGCCTCGATGGAGGCGTTCAGGGCGAGCATGTTGGTCTGCTCGGCGATGTCGTCGATGAGGTCGACGATGTCGCCGATCTGCTCCATCTCCTCGTCGAGTGACTCGACGCGGTCGATAGTCTCGTCGGCTCGCGTCTCGATGTCGTTCATGACCTCGATAGCCTCCGATGCGCGCTCGCTGCCGGTTTCACCGATCTCTGCGGCCTCGTTCGACGTGGTCGCGACTTCGTCGGCCTGTGCCGCGACCTCTTCGACCGTCGCGGAGAGGCCGGACATCTCGTCGACCGTCTCCTCGATGTTCTCGTACTGCGTCTCCGCGCCGTCGGCGATCTCCTGTACGGATTCGCTGACCTCCTCGCTGGCGTCACGGACCTCCGTGGCGCTCGCGGTGATCTGGTCGGCGGAGCCGTCAACGTCGTCGGCAAACTCCCGGATACGCATGACCGTCTGGCCAAGTTGGGCGAGCATATCGTTGAACGCGGCGGCGATGTCGGCCATCGCGTCGTTGTCCGTGTCGGTGTCGAGTCGCTGGGTGAGGTCGCCGTCGGCCGCTTTCCGCATCACGGCCGAGAACTCCTCGGCCTGCCGTTCGAGCGTTCCGGCCAACTCCTCAGCCTCCTCTTTGGACTCTTCGGCCTCTTGCTGGGCCTGTTCGAGATCGCTGATGAACGATTCGAGGTTGCCGTGCATGCTCGATAGCGACGCTCCGAGCTGGCCGGGGATGTCCTCGTCGAGCACCGGGTCGTCGAACGCCTGTCTGGAGAGTGCGTCGGCCTGTGCGGCGACGGTGTCGAGATAGGTCTTCATCTCGTAGAAGGCGTTCTGGACGTCGCCGATCTCGTCGAGGCGGTCAGACTGTTCGATGTCGGTGTCGAAGTTCCCCACCGCAAGGGCTTCCGCCTGTGTCGAGAGCCGTCTGAGCGACTGCATGATGCCGCGACCGACGAGGACGCCGATGAGGGCGAACCCGGCCAGTGAAACGCCGATGATGGCGACGAAGCTCCCCTGAATACTGTCACGTAACGCGAAGGCGGTCGATTTCGGGGCCTGCTTGACGACGATCCACGGCGTGTCATCGACGGACTCCGCGGCGATCAGGTACGGCCCGCTCCGGGCCACGTCGCTCTCTCCCGCTGTGAGTGCGGTCAGGTTGGCGGAGACGTTGTACTGTGTCCCGATAGTCGAGGCGTCCTCGGCGAACTGGACCGTGCCGTCCTGTCGGATAATCCGCGTTTCACCGCCGTCGATGGAGTTGCGGAACTGGGCCGTCCGCGCGGTCACGTTGTGGACCACGACGACCAGCTTGTCGCTCCGGGCGACCGGGCTCGCGAAGGCGATGTACTTGCCCCCGTTATAAGTGTACACTGTCGACATATCGACCGAGTTCGACCCGGTGACCGAGAGGCCTCCACCTTCCCACTCGAAGTCGTCAGTCCGGAGCGACGTGTCGCGTCGGTCGCTCAGCGACGACTCCTCGATTTCCAGGGTCTCCTCGTTGACGTAGTGGATGGCATACACGGACTCCGGCTGGTAGAACGCTTGCCGCTGTAACGCACCACGGATCATCGTTGGACTCCCCTCCTGAACGTCGGACAGCGTTGAGAGAGTTCGTGCGGCGTTTCGCTGGCTACGGACCCAGTCCGCTGTTGTCGTGGCCGTCTGGATGGTGCCCGTCTGCAGTTCGTTCTCGCGCTGTTCAGTCAGTTCGTTTGCGACCGTCCGCTCCGCAGTGACGCTGACACCCGCAACGAGCAGGGCAATACAGAGAATGATGAGCGTCAACTTCCGGAGGTACGTTCGCCGGACGATGTCTGGGAGACGTTGTTCGAGTTTCATAGATACTACCCGCAGGTCTGTCTGAATAACTCAAGCGCCGGTACTAGAAACCATCTGCCCAGTTATCACACCTGATTCCATGTGGCCGGGCTATCTCCCGGCCTGGCGGACTGGGACCGGTGTCTGTGACTCCTGATACGTACACTGTCGGCTGTGACGAATTCCGCAGACCGATGCTAGTGGGGTCTCCCGAAATAGTGTCAGAAAACTCTGTGAAAGCTGAAATCATCGAAAGTGGGTTCCCGAAGGACCGCCGGGAACTGTTTTGCGCGTCATACGCCGACCGAAACACCTTGTTACCCGTTTCTTTCCCGCTGTCGTGGCCTCTCTTCGCGTTATCTAACCCAGTTCTGCACCTGATTTCCCCGTCTATGGCACAGAACGCCACACACGGAAGCGTTACCGGCTGAGTCCGAAAGAGGAGTCTTAAGTACCTCCGAAAGGTACCAGTGCCTACTATGGCGAACGGCAAGTACGCCGCGCGCAAGCTCAAGAAGGACCGCCAGAAACACCGGTGGTCCGACACTGACTACGCGCGTCGCGAACGCGGCCTGGGCAAGAAGTCCGACCCGCTCGAGGGTGCGCCCCAGGGACGAGGTATCGTACTGGAGAAAGTCGGCATCGAGGCCAAGCAGCCCAACTCCGCTATCCGGAAGTGTGTCCGCGTCCAGCTCATCAAGAACGGTAAGCAGGTCACCGCGTTCTGTCCCGGTGACGGCGCTATCTCTTTCATCGACGAGCACGACGAGGTCACGATTGCGGGTATCGGCGGGGCGAAGGGCCGCGCGATGGGCGACCTCTCCGGTGTCAACTACAAGGTCGAGAAGGTCAACGGCGTCTCTCTCATCGAACTTGTTCGCGGGAACGCGGAGAAACCGGTCCGATAACCATGAGTGCCGAAGACACACCCGAGGCTGACGCTGACGAGGCTGCGGAAAGCGAGCCGGAGACGGCCCGTGCGAAGCTGTTCGGCGAGTGGGAGATCGCGGACATCGAGTACTCCGACCCCTCGACCGAGCGCTACATCACTGTCACGCCGATCGCCCACACGATGGGGCGACACGCGGACAAGCAGTTCAAGAAAAGCGAGATCAGCATCGTCGAGCGGCTCATCAACCGCCTGATGCAGACCGACGAGAACACGGGCAAGAAGCAGCTCGCGACCTCCATCGTCACTGAGGCGTTCGAAATCGTTCACGAGCGCACCGACGAGAACCCGATTCAGGTACTCGTCAGTGCTGTCGAGAACAGCGCCCCGCGAGAGGAGACCGTCCGCCTGAAATACGGTGGTATCTCGGTCCCGAAGGCCGTCGACGTCGCGCCACAGCGCCGCGTCGACCAGGCCCTGAAGTTCATCGCAGAGGGCGTGTACGGTGGCTCGTTCAAGACCACCACCAGCGCCGCCGAGGCGCTCGCACAGCAGCTCATCGGCGCTGCTAACGACGACGTCCAGGCCTACGCGGTCAACCAGAAAGAAGAGAAAGAACGCGTCGCGGCCGCCGCTCGCTAACACGGCTGTCTCCGACATCTTTATTCTTCTTTGTTCTGCAGTGAAATCTATGCGAAAACCGTGCCGGGACGGCGGGTCTCGCCGCCAGTATCTCGCCGCACTCGCCGCCGCCGGAGCGACCGCGCTGGCCG
>NZ_WPCB01000075.1:0-12097 GCF_009741785.1 Haloarcula sp. CBA1122 | reverse complement strand
GCGCCCGAAAAGCTCCGCGAGGTGCTGGAACTGGCCGACGGTGACGAGGTGATCGTGCATGTCTCGGAGTGAGGAAACCGCCGTTGACGCCGACAGCGTGGCCGACGCCGTCGCCGCCTTCGCCCGCGGCGAGCCGGTGCTGATCCACGACGCCGCCGACCGCGAAGGTGAGACCGACCTCGTCTACCCGGCCGGGGCCGTCAGCCCCGACGCCGTCGCCCGGATGCGCAACGACGCCGGCGGGCTCGTCTGCGTCGCGCTCTCGGACCGCGTCGCCGAGGCGCTGGAACTGCCGTTCATGCAGGAGGTCCTCGACCATCCGACGGCGGCCGACCACGACCTCGCCTACGACGAGCGCTCCTCGTTCTCGCTGACGGTGAACCACCGCGACACGTTCACCGGGATCACCGACGACGACCGCTCACTGACGATCCGAGAGTTGGCTGCCGCCGCGACGGACCCCGACCCAGAGGCGTTCAGCGAGGCGTTCCGGTCGCCGGGCCACGTCCACCTCCTCCGGGCAGCCCCGGACGGCCTGGCCGACCGCGAGGGCCACACCGAACTCGCGCTCGAACTCGCGGCCGCAGCCGACCAGCCAGAAGCCGCTGTCGTCTGTGAGATGCTGGACGATGAGACGGGCGCAGCGCTGCCCCCGGCAGCAGCGCGGGCCTACGCCGACCGCGAAGGGCTTGTGTACGTCGAAGGTGCCAGCCTGCTAGAGCGATTCGACTGATACTGGTGGCTGTAGCTGAGACAGAGTAGTCACCACTCCGTGCCGCAGAATTATTGAGAGAGCAACGTCCGACAGTGTGGGAAGCAGACAGCCAGTGTTTATTTCCAGCAATCACGGGACTGGACCGGTTTGCGAGTCAGAATGGAGTATCCGCCGCCGCTGCAAGTTGTCTGAGACCGCTGGCGACGAGGTACAGCGTCGCTCCAGTGAACAAAGCGATACCCACGGCCCGAGAGAGCCCGGGCACCGGTGATTCGACGACGCCGGAGAGATTTCGCGTGATGACCTCGGCCTGAATCAGGAGCAGGCCCAGCGGAAGCAACAGGACAGCGACGCTGCGGTGGAGCGACCGCTTCAGGGAGGACATGTGCGGTGCGGACGGCCAGATTCCACTAAAGCGTTTGTGCTCGCCGGGGCAGTGCTCCGTACTGGCCGTACGAGACAACACGACCCTGACCCGCGGGGGTATCGTCAACACTCTTAACCAAGGGAATCAATGGGGTAGATATGACACACGACGAGACAGCAGGAGGCATCACCCGCGGGCATCGCGACTGTCAACTCACCGGAGGGGTCGTGCGATGAGCGACCGTCCAGAGATGTTCGAGGGAACCGACCGCATCTGGATGGACGGCGAGTTCGTCGACTTCGAGGACGCTCAGACCCACGTCCTCACGCACGCGCTGCACTACGGGACCGGCGTTTTCGAGGGCGTTCGCTGTTACGACACCGAACAGGGGCCGGCCGTCTTCCGCTGGGAAGAACACCTCGACCGCCTGTACAAGTCCGCGAAGCCCTACGACCTCGACATCGAGTTCAGCAAGGACGAACTCACCGAGGCGACGACGGAACTCATCGAAACGGAAGGGTTCGAGTCGTGTTACATCCGCCCCATCGTTTACTACGGCTTCGATTCGCTCGGCGTGAGCCCGAAGGACTGCCCGACGAAGACCACCATCGCCGCGTGGCCGTGGGGCGCGTATCTGGGCGAGGAAGCGCTGGAAGAGGGCGTCGACGTGATGGTGTCGTCCTGGCGCAAGCACGCCTCCAGCCAGATTCCGACCAACATCAAGACGACGGGGCTGTACGTCAACAGCATGCTCGCCGGCGAGGAGGCCCGCCGGAACGGCTACACCGAAGCTATCGTCCTGAACAAGGAAGGCAACGTCGCCGAAGGGCCGGGCGAGAACATCTTCATGGTCCGGGACGGAGAAATCTACACGCCCGGACTGGCCGAGAGCATCCTCGAAGGCATCACCCGCAACACCGCAATCACGCTCGCCGAGGAGATGGGCTACACCGTCCACGAGGAAGCGACCATCTCCCGCGGTGAGCTATACACCGCTGACGAGCTGTTCTTTACCGGCACGGCGGCGGAGGTCACGCCCATCCGAAGCGTCGACGACAACGAGATCGGCGAAGGGACCAAGGGACCGGTCACCGACGAACTCCAGTCAGCCTTCTTCGACGTCATCGAGAGCGGCGACCGCGAAGAGTGGTTCCACTACGTCTGAGCGGGTACTGAACCGCGCGGCTAATCGTCCGCGAGGTCTTCCTCGTCGGCGACCGGAATCGGCGTGGCGGTACTACGGTCCGTATCGCCGAACCCGGCGCTGAGAATCCGTGTCAGCGCCTCTTCGACGCGCTCGTCGATTTCCTCGTAGCGGTGCGGTTCGACCTCGACGACGTAGCCGGTCGTGATGTTCGGCGCTGTCGGCAAGAAGAGCACCTCGCGGCCGTCCTCGGTCGTCTGGCCCGTTTTGAACGCGGTCATCCGCATCCCGTCCCACACTTCGAGTTTCACCGGCGCCTGGAGTTCTTCGGTTCCCCCGACAGCTGTCTCGACCGCCATCTTCGAGGCGTTGTACACCACCCGGAGCCCGGGGACGTGGTTCATCGCGTCGTCGATGGCCCGTTCGACGATGTCGCCGAAGGCCGTCCGCATCAGATAGCCGATAGAGAACACGATGAGGATGAAGATAATCAGCGTCGTGAACACCCGTGCGAGTTCGACAGACGACGTTCCCGAGGGGAGTCCGAGCGCCGCTAGCAGTTCGCCGTCAATCGCCGGGATGACCGCCGCGGACGCGAGGATAGAGTAGAGATAGATGATAACGTAAACCGTCACCAGCAGCGGCAACAGGATAATAAGGCCGCTCGCGAAATCGCGCTTCCACGACGTTGAGGAGGCCATACAGGTACGTATCGGGCGCGGAATATGAGCCCTTTCCTTTGGTGCGTGTCCGTGCTGCCGGTCTCACAGTTGTCCGGTGAGAGAGTGCGAGAGGATAGCCAGTTACCGATGAGGAGCCGCCGAGCTACCACTCGGCGACGCTGCCGTCGTCGTGTCGCCAGACGGGGTTGTGCCAGTCGACGTCCTGCTGGGACTGCTCCCGGAGGAACGCCTCGTCGATGTCGATAGCCAGTCCGGGGTCGGTGGGGACAGTGACGAACCCGTCCTCGTAGTCGAACACCGACGGGTCGGCAAGGTAGTCCAGCACGTCGGTGGTTTCGTTGTAGTGGATGTCGATGCTCTGCTCCTGGATGAGAGCGTTGGGCGAGCAGGCGTCGACCTGAACACAGGACGCCAGCGCGACCGGGCCGAGCGGGCAGTGCGGGGCCATCGCCACGTCGTAGGCCTCGGCCATCGACGCGATCTTGTACACCTCGGTGATGCCGCCGGCGTGGGAGAGGTCCGGCTGGATCACGTCGACGGCCCCGTCCTCGAACACCGCCTTGTAGTCCCAGCGCGAATACATCCGCTCGCCGGTCGCAATCGGAATGTCGGTGTGAGCCGCAAGCGCCGGCAGCGCGTCGTTGTGTTCGGGCAACACCGGTTCCTCGATGAACATCGGTTCGTAGGGCTCCATCGCGGACGCCAGGCGCTTGACCATTGGCTTCGTGACGCGGCCGTGGAAGTCGACGCCGATGTCGACCTCCGGGCCAACGGCCTCCCTGACCTCCCGGAGTCGCGTCGCGGCGGCCTCGACCGTGGCCGGGTTATCGACGCGCTCGATTTCGGGCGTTGCGTTCATCTTCAGCGCTGTGAACCCGGCGTCGACCTGTTCCCGAGCGGCGTTCGCCACGTCGGAGGGCTCGTCACCGCCGATCCACTGGTACACCCGAATCCGGTCCCGGGCCTGCCCGCCCAGTAGCTGGTGGACCGGCGCGCCGAGTTGCTTGCCCTTGATGTCCCACAGCGCCTGGTCGATGCCGGCGATGGCAGACATCAGGACCGGGCCGCCGCGGTAGAAGCCGCCGCGGTACATTGCCTGCCAGTGATCCTGAATGTTCTCGGGGTTTTCGCCGACGAGATAGCTGTCGAGCAGTTCCTCGACAGCCGCACGCACGGTGTGGGCCCGTCCCTCGACGACGGGTTCGCCCCAGCCAACAGTACCGTCGGCCGTCTCCAGTCGAAGGAAGAGCCACCGGGGCGGCACCTCGAACAGTTCGTAGTCGACGATGCGGTTCCCGGCCGCGTCGTCGGCTGTCATGCCAGTGGTCCCCTCGCTGTAGTACACGAAGCAGTCCCGCTGGGAGCACTACGCGGCGCGTCGAGCCGCGCTCCGTCGGTCTGTGGAGTCATGTGAGACACACATAGGAGACGTGTATATAGTCGTTGTGTGATTCCAGAACCTACCGCTCGCGGTGTCGCTCCCACGTACGGACGAGCCCGGCAAGCGTCTCGTTGACCGGGACCCGCTCGGTCGCAGTCTCGGCGACATAGCCGTTGATGGCATCTATTTCAGTTTGCTGACCGGCCGAGATATCCTGATACATCGACGAATGGTTGGCGGCGGTGTCGTCGACCACACGCTCGACGAGCGACACCGCACGCTCGTCGGGGAGGTCGATGCCCTGCTCCCGGGCGACAGCGGCCGTTTCCCGTACAGCGTCCGCCGCGATGTTGTCGGCCGGCGAGTCGGCCAGCGCGCCGTTCGCCACGCGGGCGAGCGCGGTCACAGCGTTGATACCGGCGTTGACCGCGAGTTTCTCCCAGAGGCGGGTCGGCATATCCGCTGCGACGGTTGTCTCGATACCGGCCGCACGGAACGCCGCCCCGACGTCGTCGGCGGTTGCGGACCGGCCGCCGTTGCGGTCCCCGAGTACGATGTCGCCGCGGCCGGTGAACGCCACGGTGCCCGGTTCCCTGAGCCGCGCGCCGTAGGAACACGTCCCCGCCAGCACCGGACAGTCGAGTTCGGCGGCTAACCGCTCCTCGTTGCCCATCCCATTCTGGAGCGAGAGGCAAGCGTCGAGCGTGCAGTCCGCGAGGTCCGCTGCAACGGCGGCGGTGTCGTAGGCCTTGACCGTCACCAGCGCGAGGTCGGCACGCTGTGGAATCGTCGTCTGTGCGCCCGGACGGACCCGGAACTCCTCGGTTCCCACCACCGACAGACCGTTCTCGCTAACGCTGCCGGCGTGTGGCTCGCGGCCCACGAGCGTCACGTCGTGTTCGCGGGCGAGCAAGCCACCGACGAGGCTGCCGAGGCTTCCGGCCCCGACGACGACGATATCCATACCGACGAGCAGGGACGGCCCGAACAAAAACCTACCACCGGCGTGCCGGAATCAGCACGCACTTGACCGGGAGCAACGAACGAGCGGCCATGGGCGACTCCGACGACGCCGAGGCGGTAGTTCGGGCCATCGACGAGATCGGTATCGACCGGCTGACCGAGACAATCGTCACGGCGTGGGAGGGCATCGGCGGCGGCGTCGAACCGGGACCGACCTGGCCGGAAGACGAAACCAGGCGTCGGTTCGAACTGTCCGACCCGGACGAAGCGGTCGGGCTGGACGTGCTCGCGGCGGTGCTGGACGCGTCACCGCGGTCCTCGGAAAAGGCGTTTGTCCACCTCGGTGTCGGCCGGCGAGACACCCCCCAACACGAACGGTTCGCTGTCGAGACGCTCGCGGGCCACACCGACGTGTCGGCTACCGACACCCACACGACCGGAACGGTGCCGATGACGGCAGAAACGTTCGACGCGCTGGCGCGCGTCTACGGGGGGACGCTGGTGTACGTAGTCATCGGTGATGCGGACGGGCACGCGGTTCTCGAACTCGACTGGACGACACTTCGGTTCTCGCTCCCGCCGTCGGCCGTCGAGACCGTGCGGGAGTCAGTCGGACCGGCCGTCGCCGAGCGATTCGAGCGGGCGTAAGCCCGGCCTGTCACGCGGGCGTCGCCTCAGTCCTCCTGCCAGTAGTAGATGTCTTCCTTGGGCGCGTTACAGGACGGGCATTCGTCGGGGATGTCCTCTATCTGGCCCATCTCGCCGCATTCCCAGCAGCGCCACATCAGTTCGGCCTCGCCCGCGGCCCCGGCGCTGAGATGCTCGCTCGACAGCGACTCGATGCCGTCCTCGACCGTGACGTAGAAGCCGTGTTCGTCGAACCCGCGGATGGTCCCGAGTGCGTCCCCGTCCTCGTCGTACACCGTCTGGCCGAACGAATACTCCTCGCTTTCGATGTTCGTGGTCATGTCAGCCATACATAGAGATAGTCGTTCCGAAATATGTTAAATGCTACCGTAAGACAGAATATGCATGATTGACGAGCCGAATCGGGGCCAGCGAACCCGCCTGTCGGCGAACGGCACTCGCGTCGCTACTGCGAGAACAGGCTGTTGTGGACGGGTGCGAAGTCACTCTCCTGGCTGTCCTCGACCACCGAGTCGGTGACGGCCTTGCCCGCGACGCCGTCGTCGAGGAAGTCCCCGAGCGGCGGCCCGACGTTGTCCGGTTCGACGAGGAACGCGTCGTGGCCGTGGTCGGAGTCGATGACGTGGTGGGCGACGTTCGCGTCGGCCGCCCGGAGCGAGTCGGCCAGCGCCTCCGCCTGCTGGGTGGTGAAGTGCCAGTCGGCGGTGAAAGACATCACCAGCGCGTCGCCGTCGAACGCCGCCAGCGCGTCCGCGTCGGACTCGAACCCGGCGGCGAGGTCGTAGTTGTCCATCGCCCGCGTCAGGTAGAGGTAGCTATTGGCGTCGAAGCGCTCGGTGAACTTCTCGGCGTTGTAATCGAGGTACGACTCCACGTCGCGGTACGGGAAGAACGCGCCCGCGGCGTCGGTGGGGAACGTGCGGACGGCGTCCCGGCCGGCGGCGCGGCGGCCGAAGCGGCGCTCCATCGACGCCTTCGAGAGGTACATCACATGGCCCAGTTGGCGGGCCAGCGCCAGCCCGTCGCTGGGCGGGTCCTGGTCCTCGCCGTAGTAGTGGCCCTGGTTCCAGTTCGGGTCGGTCGTGATGGCCCGTCGGGCGATGGCGTCGAGCGAGAGGCACTGTGTGTCCAGTCGCGCGGCCGCGGCGATGGGAACGATGCGGTCGACGTGGTCCGGGTGGCGCTTGGCCCACTCGATGACGTTCATGCCGCCGACGCTGCCGCCGACGACCGCGTGGAGGTGGGGAATCCCGAGTTCGTCGAGCAGCGCGCGCTGGGCCTCAGTCCAGTCCGTGACAGTGACCGGCGGGAAGTCGGTGCCGTAGGGCTCGCCCGTCTCCGGGTTCTCGCTTTTTGGCCCCGTCGACCCGTAGCACGAGCCGGGCACGTTCGCACAGACGACGTAGTACTCCGTGGTATCGATGGCCTTGCCCGGGCCGACGATGTCGTCCCACCAGGCGCGGGCCTGGTCGGCGCTGTCGACCCGGTCGCGGCCCGCGACGTGGGCGCTACCGGTCAGCGCGTGACAGACCAGCACCGCGTTGTCGCCGTCGAACTCCCCGTAGGCCTCGTAGGTGATTTCGAGATCCGGAATCGTCTCGCCGCAGTCGAACTCGAACTCGCCCAGCGAGACTGTGTTGTGTTCGACGTTCATGTGATTCGCTCGATTGTGTCGTCGATATCTGCGATGATGTCTTCTGGGTCCTCAATACCGACGCTGAACCGGAGGAGGTCCGGCGTGACGCCGCTGGCACGCTGTTCCGCCTCGCTGAGCTGGGCGTGGGTAGTCGAAGCCGGGTGGATGACCAGCGTCTTGGCATCGCCGATGTTCGCAAGGAACTGGGCGAGGTCCGTCTCCTCGCAGAACCGTCGACCGGCATCGTAGCCGGCTTCCAGCCCGAACGTGACGATGCCGCCGAACCCACCGGAGAGGTACTGCTGTGCCAAGTCGTGGGTCTCGTGGCTCTCCAGCCCGGGATAGGTGACCCAGGCGACATCGGGGTGGTCGTCGAGGTGCTGTGCGACGGTCATCGCGTTCTCGCAGTGGCGCTCCATCCGCAGGGAGAGCGTCTCGACCCCCTGAAGCGTCGCCCAGGCGTCGAACGGCTTCTGGCCGTCGCCGAGCGAACGGAGGGCGCGCTGGCGGGCGGCGACGGAGAAGGCGCGGTCGCCGAATGCCTCGGTGAAGTTCTTGCCGAAGGCCTCGTTCTCGCCGCCCAGTTCCGGGAACTTCTCGGGGTACTCGTCCAGGGAAGCGAGCCGCCGTCGACGAGGACGCCGCCGACGGTCGTTCCGGAGCCGTGGATCCACTTCGTCGTCGACTCCCAGAGGAGGTCCACGCCGTGGTCAAGCGGGTTACAGAGCGCCGGCGTCCCGAACGTGTTGTCGACGAAGACGGGGACGCCGTGGTCGTGAGCCACCTCGACGATGTCTTCCATCGGCGGGACCACGAGCGAGGGGTTCCCGATGGTCTCGAAGTGGACGTAGGCCGTGTCCTCGTCGATGGCCGCGGCGTAGGCGTCCGGGTCGAGCGTGTCGACGAACCGCGTCTCGATGCCCCGCCGGCTGGCGGCCTTCGAGAAGTACGAATGCGTGCCGCCATAGATAGAGGAGGCCGTCACGATGTTGTCGCCGTTGGCCGCGAGGACGAACGTCCCGGCGTCGAGCGCGGCCATCCCCGACCCCGTCGCGACGGCGTCGACGGCGTTTTCGAGGGAGGCGATGCGGTTTTCGAGCATCCGGACAGTAGGGTTGTCGAACCGCGAGTAGACGTTGCCGTCGTCCTCCAGCGCGTACCGGTCGGCTGCAGTGTCGGCGTCCTCGAAGACGTACGACGAGGTCTGATAGATGGGCGGCGCGCGAGCCCCCGTCGCCGGGTCCGGCTCCTCCTGGCCGGCGTGGACACAGCGCGTCCCGAATCCGTAGTCGTTGGTCATGTGCAGTATGCATATATCCCTAGCTATCTATAACTCAGAGTTACGGCAATACTCTCTTATTGTGATAAGATGGCATGGTATCGGTACGCCGACCGGTGGACCCGAGGGAGAGGGTATTTGTCGGTGGCTGTCTACACGCCGGTATGGACCACGACACTGCCGGACGAACCAGCCGACAGATCCTCGACGCGGTCGGCAGTGCCGTCATCGCCGACGACCACTTCCTCGAAACCGTCATGACCGGGGTTCTCGCCCGGGGGCACGTCCTGCTGGAAGACGTACCCGGCACGGGGAAGACGCTCACCGCCCAGTCGTTCGCGACGGCGCTCGATCTCTCCTTCAAGCGGGTGCAGTTCACGCCGGACCTGCTGCCGTCCGACATCACCGGCTCGAACGTGTTCAACGAGGCCACCGGCGAGTTCGACTTCCAGCCTGGCCCCGTCTTCGCCAACGTCGTGCTGGCCGATGAAATCAACCGCGCACCGCCCAAGACGCAGGCCGCACTGCTCGAAGCAATGGGCGAGAAGCAGGTGACCGTCGACGGCGTGACCCACGACCTCCCCGAGCCGTTCTTCGTCATCGCCACGCAGAACCCCGTCGAACAGGAGGGGACCTTCGGCCTGCCCGAGGCCCAGCGGGACCGCTTCATCGTCAAGACGTCGATGGGCTATCCCGACTTCGGCGGCGAGCGGGAACTCATCGACCGGCGGGCCGACCGGACGGCACAGGCCCCGAGCGTCACCAGCGTCATCGACGGCGAGCGCCTGCCGGCGCTCCAGCGGACTGTCGAATCAGTCACCGTCGACGGCACGCTCCGGGACTACGTCGTCGAACTCGGCCGGGCCACCCGCGAGGACGACCGCGTGGACGTCGGCGTCTCCCCGCGTGGTATTCAGCGACTGTTCGAGGCGACTCGCGCCGCCGCGGTCCTCGACGGCCGCGACTACGCCGTCCCGGACGACGTGAAAAGCGTCGTCGGGGAGGCGTTCGCCCACCGACTCGTCCTGACCGCCGACGCGGGCGTCCGCGGCGTCGACCCGTCGACGGTCGTCGATGATGTGCTGGACCGCGTCGAGGTGCCTGCAGTCAACCCTGGCCGCTGAGACGGGGGGCCGTCAGTCGGTTCCGGATTACCGCCCCAGCAACGGCTCCGCCTCGACCCACAGTCGCTCGAAGCGGGCCTCGAACGCCGCCGCGACCTCCGAATCGGTGATCCCGACCACGCCGAGCCTGTCGGCGGGCGAGAGCGGGTCCGGAACGTCGACCGTCACCGCCGCGGCGTCGATCACGTCGAAGGAGACCCCGACCGTCGGCACCGCCCGGACCGCCGCGTTGCGGTCGGCGAGCAGGTCGGGGAGCGACTCGGGAAGCACGTCGAGTACCGCCTCGCTACAGAGCAGGTCGACCCGCACGTCCTCGCCCACACCGTCGAGGAACGCGTCGACCTCGGTCTGGAGCGTCTCCCACGACGCGCGCTCGTACGGCGGACCGACGGTCGCCCGGACGTGCTCTCGGGCGGTCCTGACGTGCCGGCTCATCGCCGCCCGCATCTCCTCGCTTCCGAGCGATCCGAGCCAGAAACTGCTGTCGACGGGCGGCGCGGGCAGGAGGTCCGCCCTGACGGACGCGGCGACGGACCGGTACCGATCGAACTCCGATGCCAGTTCGCGGGTCCGCTCCGAGAGCAGCCTGTCGACGACCGTCTCCGGGTCGACGGGGGTGTACCGCGTCGGGTCAGTCGACTGGGTCCGGACTATCCCGCGGGCTTCGAGGCCGTTGAGCACGTCGTAGATCCGCCCCCGGGGGACGCCGCTCGCGTCGGAGAGGTCGCTCGCGGACACCGCACCGGTCACTAGCAGCGTCCGATACGCCGTCTCCTCGTAGTTCGAGAGCCCGAGTTCGGCCAGTTCGGTCATCGTCGGGTGGTCGAGCGGCCGGTACAAAGGTCCACAGGACCGGACTCGACGCGGGTGCGGCCGGCGCGAGGAGCGCCCCCGACGTGGGTTCCCTGCCACCGGAAGCGCCGCCAGGGCCGCCGAGCGGCCGAAACACACCGAAAGTGGCGGGGCGTTTCAGTACGTTCATCCCACCGCCGGCCGGCGTTCTCACTATGAATCCGTACGTGTTACTCGGGGCCGCAATCGCCTCGGAACTGCTCGGAACGACCGCGCTCAAGCTCTCGGAGGGGTTCTCGAAGCCCGTTCCCAGCCTCGGCGTCGTCCTTGGCTACGGTGTGGCGTTCTACCTCGTCTCGCTGACCCTGGAGGAGCTCCCCATCGGCGTCGTCTACGGGACGTGGGCCGCCCTGGGTATCGTCGGTGTCGCGGCCATCGGAACCGTCGTGTTCGACGAACCGGTCGACCCCGTCGGCGTCGTCGGGATCGCGCTCATCGTCGCCGGCGTGTACTGCCTCAACGTCCTGTCCTCGATGGCCGCCCACTGACTCATAGGCGGCGGAACCCATCGCTTTCGCCGAGGAAGTCGATGCCCGGCACCCGCTCGGCGTGAGAACGACACCGACCGGCGACGCTACTCACACTCAGCTCCGCTCGAACTCCCGTTCCCGCTCGTCCCGAGTCGCGTCCTCGACGTCCTCCAGCGTCTCCGTCTCCAGCAGCCGCTCCAGTTTCCGCTCGAACTGCTCGTCGGTCAGCTTCCCCTCGGCGTACCGGCAGCGCAGACGCTCCAGCGGTGTTTCGTCGCCAGTATCGCTCGACGGTGCTGGGTCCGCTTCCTCGATATCTTCCACCTCCTCGTCCGCATCGCCGTACAGCAGTTCGGTCAGCGGAACGACCACGACGTAGCCGACGAGCAGCGCCACGAGCCACCACTCCTGCCCGGTGAGGAGAGCAACGAGCCAGAACCCGGTGACCGCCAGGGAGGCGAGTTCCGTCACGTTGTCTCTGGCTCGCTCCAGCGGGGACCGGTCGGTCATACTGCTTGCTTGTCACCACACCACAATGGATTGTTCGGTGCGCCCTACCGTATCGCACCCACGAGTGCCAGCACGGCGACGAGACAGACCACGAGACCAGCCACGGCGACCGACGGCTCGACAGCGACGGAACCCCGGGCGACGCCGGCCAGACCCAGCGTCGCCGCCGCGCCGACGCCGCCGACCGCGACGGTTCCGCCGGTGTGGACGAGTTCGGTGCGGCGCGTCGCGGCCCCGGTGCCGACCTCGTGTCCCAGCGTCGTCCCGAAGGAACCGGCATCCCAGACGACGACCGCACCGACCAGCCCCGCAAGCACCAGCCACG
>NZ_WPCB01000086.1:0-7319 GCF_009741785.1 Haloarcula sp. CBA1122 | reverse complement strand
GGGGATTATATACTTAACCGTCACTCAAAAACCCTTAGTCATGGATGGTCTGAGTTCACTAGAGGTCGGAATTCGAGAACTCAGCTAAATGTAGCTATCGGAATCAGTATTAATATTAGCACTATGCTCGGTGAAACGTGATGACGCCCCGGCCCTCGCCGTCAAGCAGGAGCGTCTCCTGGGACTCGAAGACGGCATAGCCGGTCAGTTCGCGGTCGAGCACGTCGGCCAGCGTGTCCCGCGGGTCCGTGACGACGCGGGACTTGTCGAGTCGGCCGCGGGGCAACTTCATAGTGACTCGGGGATGACGGCGCTCTGGAACCGGTCGGCGGCGTCGGCGGCCGCCCCATCCCGCACGGTAAGCGATTCGGCGGCCTCTCGGTAGGCCGTCGACGCCTCGCATTCGGGGGCGTGGGCAAGGAGCGGCCGGCCAGCACGGCGTGCCTCACGGGCCCGCTCGCTTTCGGGGACCGCGGCCAGCGTCGGCCCGTCGAAGTACCGCTCGGTCTTCTCTGAGACTTGTTCGATGGATTCGGACTCGCGGACCTTGTTGAACAGGAGGCCCGCAACGTCCGTGTCGTAGGTCGTCGCGTACTCCTGGACCTTCAGCCCGTCCGAGATGGCGGGGATCGTCGGCTGGAGGACGACGACGATGCGGTCGGCTAGCACGATGGGAAGGACGGCGGTCCGGCTGTCGAGCGCTGGCGGCGAATCGAGGAGGATGATGTCAGTATCTTCTGCAAGCGTCGCAACCACGTCTCGAAGGCGGTCCGGGTCGGCGTCTCTGAAACCGTCCAGGCTCGTTCCACAGGGAACGACGGTCAGCCCGAACCGGTCGTACGTGGCCGCCTCAACGGGCGCGTCGTCGGCCAGGACGTCGTGCAGCGTCGTCTCGGCGTCGGAGAGGCCGGCGTGAAAGAGGAGGTTCGCCATCCCCGTGTCGGCGTCGACCACCGTCACGTCGTAGCGGTCGGCCAGCGCCATCCCGAGGGCGACGGTGCTCGTCGTCTTGCCAGTCCCGCCCTTCCCACTGGCGACCGCGAACACTTCGACCATTGGAGAATATTGCGAGCTAGATGTATATAAATTTCCGGAATTTGAAGAAGTATCAAACGGTCACCAATCGGCCAGTCCGAGCGGGCCGAGGTCGACATGGTCGGCGACGAGGCCGGCGGCTCGCTCGTACGGGTCGCCGCTTTCTCGCTCGTTTGCCGCTGGGGAGTTAACACCAGCACTCTCGAACGCATTTCGCACGAAGGCACCTCTGGCACTCTCGTTGACGAAGAGGTCGTGGAGGTATGTGCCGAGAACGCTGTCGGTCGCCGCCCCGTCGCCGTCGAACGGCCGGGCCGCCTCGTCGGTCAGCGTCGAGTCGCCCATGTGGATCTCGTAGCCCTCGACAGTCCCGCTCGCCCCGGAAAGCGGGCCGACGCCACGGAGGTCCCGCCGGACGTGTTCGACTGTCTTCGACTCGCTGAATTCCGTCGTCACCGGGAGCAAGCCCAGACCCTCGACGCGGTCCGCGTCGCCGGTCCCCTCGATTGCGGCGTTCGTGATTTCCTCCCCGAGCATCTGGTAGCCGCCACAGAGGCCGACGACGGGGCCGTCGAACGACTGGAGGCGGCCATCAAAGCCAGCGTCGGTGAGCGTCAGCAGGTCGTCGACCGTGTTCTTGCTCCCCGGCAGGACCACCGCGTCGGCGTCGTCGAGGGCGGCTTCGGGTGGGACGTACGCGACCCTGACGCCGGGTTCGCGGGCGAGTGGCTGGAGGTCAGTGAAGTTCGAGATGCGCGGGAGTCGCGGCACGGCGACAGTAACACTCCCGTCGTCGGGGACGCCATCGTCAGCGCCGACGACGGACCGCTCGCCGACCGGCGGCAGCGCAACGCTGTCCTCTTCGGGGAGTCCGGGGTCGTCGTAGGGAATCACGCCGACGACGGGCACGCCGGTCCGGTCCTCGAACTCGTCGATGCCGGGGTCAAGCAGCGAGCGGTCGCCGCGGAACTTCGTGATGACCGCGCCGGCCACCTGGTCCCGGATGTCGTCGGGAACCAGTTCCAACGTCCCGACGAGCGAGGCGAACACGCCGCCGCGCTCGATGTCGGCGACGAGGAGGATGTCGGCGTCGGCGAAACGCGCCGTCTCGACGTTCGCCAGGTCGCGGTCGTGCAGATTGATTTCGGCAATCGATCCCGCGCCCTCGGCGACAATCACGTCGTGGGACCGGGCGAGTCGGTCGTGGGCCGCGCGGGCGGTGTCCAGCGCGTCCTCCCAGTGCTCGTCGTAGTATCCACGGGCCTCGAAATGCCCGACCGCCTCGCCATCCAGAATGAGCTGGGATTCGCCGTCCCCTCGCGGTTTCAGGAGTACCGGATTGTGGTCGGTTGACGGCGCGACGCCGGCCGCGCGGGCCTGAACGTACTGCGAGACGCCGACTTCGCCGCCGGGTGTCGCCCGGGCGTTGTTGCTCATATTCTGGGCTTTGAACGGTGCGACCGAGACACCACGGTCGGCCAGATAGCGACAGAGCCCGGCCGCGACGGTCGACTTGCCGACGTGGCTCGCCGTTCCGGCGACCAGCAGCGTGTGGGCCATTAGGCTGTGTTGGGAGACGAACGCACTGGTTTCTTTCGCTCAGATCACTAAACCCATATCGATTTAACACTGCCCAATCAACCGAATCCGGATTAGCCGTTCACACGGTACTCAACGTGAAACGGTTTAACCAAAACAAGTAAACGATATCGGGTTGAGTCGATGACTATGGCGGAGCGATGGTGCGTCATCATCGGTGATGTCATCGAGTCACGGTCGGTCACAGATAGAGAGGCGTTGCGAGCGGCGCTCAATCAGGGTGTGTCACGAGCGACCGACGCACTCGCCGACCAGACGGTTGCGCCGTTCTCGGTGTTGAAGGGGGTTGACGAGGTCGGAGGAGTCATCAGAAACCCTGGACATGCTTACCGCGCTATCCGGGAAATCACCGAATCGATACACCCGACTGCGATTCGGTTTGCGGTTGTCCACGGAGAAGTTGACGTGGGGATGACAACGAGCGAGGTTTCAGAGATGGATGGCCCTGCGTTCCACAAAGCAGATACGTTGCTAGCTGACATCACGGAAAACGGTCGGGCCGTTGCGCTGCACGATCCTGTCGTGAAGTCTTGGCTACTTTCGCTGCTTGCCGACCAGATACACCTGCTGTTTGCGTGGAAACAGGAATGGACGCCACACCAGGCGTCGATCGTCCGTGAGTACCGCGAAAGAAAGAGTATGCAGGCGTTGGCTGACGACCGAGACGTCTCGATTCAGGCCGTCTCACAGACGCTTTCGCGGGCAAAGGCGGAGATGGTACTGTCAACCGAAGCAAATCTTGAAGCGGCCATGACAGAGGTCTGGGAATGAGTTCTGTGAGTTGGCGGACACCAGCGTCGGCCGTAGTCACAGTCGGTGCTATTCTTGGTCTTGTCTGGGCGACCGGTGATTTGATTTCGTCTATCTCATTTCGCTCAGCGGTCGTAGTTGGTGCCGGGTACGCTCTGTTGCTGTCGACAAGTGGGACCATGGTATCCGCTGCTCTCCAATACGCCGGTGCCGATGTGAGTGAAAAAGAAGCGGATACGGGACGTGCGGTCGGGAAAGTAGAGAATATTCTGATACTCACGTTGACGCTACTCGGCGCATACACGGCACTGGGACTGGTGTTCACCGCAAAGTCAATTGTCCGCTGGCAAGACATCTCCAGTGGGAACACGACGTATTATCTCACGGGGAGTATCGCCAACGTGACGTACTCGCTAGTCTTCGGCGTCTGTCTTGACTATCTGCTTGGAACCCTCTAGAACTCCGTTCCCTTCCGCGCGCCCTGCCCGGCGTCGATGGGGTGTTTCTCCTTGTTGACTTCCGTTATGAGATCGGCATGGTCGGTCAGAAATTCTGGTCGCTCGTGCCCGCCCGTCAGGACCAGTTCGAGGTCGTCGGGCTTTGCTTCGATGAGCCCAATCACGTCCGCCGGATCGACGAGGCCGCGGTTCGCGGCGTAGAGAATCTCGTCGAAGACGAGCATATTGACGCCCTCCTCTGGCGGCCCGTCGGCGTCCCGCGGCGTCGAGAGGTCGGCGTCGGCGCTGGCCTGAACGAGTTCCTGTGCCCGGTCGAGTGCGCCTTTCGCACGGGCCTCGTGCTCGTCGTCCTCGCTGCCGTCGAGGAAGCCGTGCCAGCCGTAGTGGCCCGCGTTCTCGTATGAGAAGCCCGGCAGGGCGGCAATCGCGTTGTACTCGCCGCGCACGTCTTCGACGGTACTTGTCCCGCCCTTCATGAACTGCAGGAGGTGGACGCGGTAGCCGTGGCCGACGGCGCGGGTCGCCATCCCAAGCGCCGCGGTCGTCTTGCCCTTGCCATCGCCCCACCAGACCTGGACCAGTCCGAACTCCTCGGGCGCGCTTGGACTGATGGGCTCGGCGGTCGGTCCGGCCGTGTTATCGCTCATACCCGTCTGTTCGACCGGATTCTGTTTAGCCGTTTGGTCTCCGGGAATGTCGTGTGATAAACGGCTTTTTCACGGCTCGAACACCTCCGTCTCACGGTCGGTGACGACGCCGTACGCCGCGTCGTCGACGGTCGGCAGGCTGTCGCCGTCGTAGCGGGCGGCGAGACTCGACCGGATAGCGTCGCGGACACAGACGCGAGCGGCGGCCCCGATTTCAGTTGCGCTGCCGGCGAAGGGTGCGCGCTCAGCGCTCGGGACACAACCGACGATAGCGGCGTCGGAGGTGGTTCCGGGCACGCCCGCTGCGTCGAGTAGCGTCGCGGCCTTCGCTTCGACAGCCGTGGCGAGTAGCGTTGCCAGCGCACCGTCGTCCAGCGCGCGGTCGACGCCGGCGACGAGATTGACCGTGCCGGGACGCCAGTCGGGGCTGTCTGCCGGATTCGATGCTGTTCCGTCGGAGTCGACCGCTTCGTCTGCTCCCGACATCGGCAACGCCGCGGGGTTCGAGAGGCCGGCGGTTGCCAGCACCGACACCGGGCCGCTCCGGGCACAGCGGGCGTGCTCCATATGCACGCCGGTGAGCAGCGCCGGGCCGAGGGGGAAACCGGTCGCGGACAGTCGCTCCGCGTGGTAGGCGTCGAGGTCGGTCCGCTCGAACCCCTCGGGTACGGTGACGTTGTAGACGGCGTCTGCGGTCCGGTAGCCCCCGTCCCACGCCGTCGAGAGCCATCGAGCACCCTCGCGGCGAATCTGACAGACACCATCTTCGACGGTCGTCTCAAACATCCAGCGCGTCCAGCAGCCGGTCGTTTTCTTCGGGGGCTCTGACGGCGACGCGGATGTGCGAGTCCAGCCCGCGGAACGTCCGGGCGTCGCGGAGGGCAATACCAGCCTCTCGGGCCGAGGCAAAGATCTCGTCCACGGCTACGTCGTCGTCGCTGACCGACAGCAGCAGGAAGGGGGCATCGGAGGGACACACGTCGAACCGCGCCGCGAGTCGGTCCCGCATGCGGGCTCGCTCCTCGGCGACGCGGGCTTTCGTCTCCGCGACGAACTCGCCTTGCCCGTAGCAGTGCGTGCCGACCGCGGCCGCCGGCGCGCTCATCGACCAGGCGCGTCGCGCGGTGGCGAGGCGGTCACGGGCCTCGCCCGCTCCGACAGCGTAGCCCATCCGGACGCCGGGGAGGCCGAACAGTTTCGTCAGCGAGCGCGCGACGATGATGCCCTCACGGCCCGCCAGCGACTGCTCGTCGGTAAAGCCGAGAAAGGCTTCGTCGACCAGCAGTGTCGTCCCAGCAGAGAGACAGTCGTCGGCGAAGGCCCGGAGCGCCGACGGGTCGGCCGCTTCGCCGGTCGGATTGTTCGGGTTGCAGACGATGGCGAGCGCATGACCGTCCGGGTCGGCGGTCAGCAGGTCGTTGTGTGGGACGAACTCCGGCGTCCCGTCCTGGAGCCGGACCTCGCGGGCGTACTCACCGAAACTGGGATACGGGACGAGCACGCTGTCGCCGGCCCGGACCGTCGTCTGGATCGCCAGGCGAATCGCTTCGAGGCCACCGGCCGTGGGTATCACCTGTTCCGGTTCGCAGTCGACAAAGGACGCCGCGGCCGCCCGGAACTCGGGGTAGTCGTCCGCCGGATACGAGCGGGCGGCCTCGAACGCTTCCCGGTACGTCTTCGCGGCGTCCGGCGGGACGCGGGGGTTCGTGTTCGCGCTGAAATCCAGCAGGTCCGGGTCGTCGCTGCTGCCGTGTGGGACGCGCCCGTCCGGCCCGATGGCGTCCTCGGCCCCGTTGCCGCCACTCGCCCGCAAGCCCTCGACCGAATCAGGGTCCATTGACGGGGGCTACGGCGGGCGGTGTGGAGAAGGTTTCGCGGCGTTCGGCCTCCGCCCCACGTCGTTACAGCCATTGCTCAGCCACGCGCGCGTCAGCGAGCGTGTTGACGTTGACCGCGACGCGTCGGTCCCGCGTGAGCCAGGCGTCGTCGGGGCCGTCGCTGACGACGTTGACGCCTGTCGGCGCGACCTCCCGACCTCCGTTGTCGAACGTCGTGTCGTCGCTCACGCCGAGGGCACGCTTCAGCGAAGCCGGGACCAGGACCGTCAGCGAGCCCCCGTTGTGCTCGTCGAGAACACGGTCAACTATCTCGCCGTCAAGCTGCGGCAGGTCCGCGGCGACGGTCAGCACCGGCCGGGAGAGCCGGTCGTCGGCCAGCGCCGCGTCGAGATCCGCGACGTATCCCTCGCCCGGCGTCTCGATACAGGGCACGTCCAGATGTGACTGCGTTTCCGGTGCGTTCGGCGACGTTACAGCGATAACTCTTTCGACGGAACTGTCTTCCAGTGCGCCGACGACCCGGTCGACCATCGGGACACCGCCGACCCGAAAGAGCGGTTTCTCGGCCTCGGTGTCCAGCCGCGTCCCGCGCCCGCCACACATCACCAGAGCGTCCATGCGAGCACCTCCCAGTCGACGAGCGGTACCGACCGGACGCCGCCGAAGAGCGACCACGCGGCGACGCCGACGTGGAGCGCGACGGCGCGTGTCAGTTCGTTGGCCGCGCCGAAGACATCGCCGCCGACGCCGTCCAGTCGGCGGTGCGCCCAGCCAGAGAGGCCAAGAGCGAGCAGCGGGCCGGTGAGAACGACGACTGCGGTTGCTGGAACGGCGACGACAGCGGCCGGGAGTGCGATGACGAGCGAGCCGACGAGGTGGCGTGGGCTGTTCCCGTCGATGACCGTCGACCCGAATCCCTCGTGGCTCGGGCGTCCGACGCAGGCCAGCGTCGCCATCGCGAGTTTCGCCCCCACCTCGGCGGCGAAGACCAG
>NZ_WPCB01000050.1:0-25525 GCF_009741785.1 Haloarcula sp. CBA1122 | reverse complement strand
CAGAAGGGCATCGACGACATGGCCCAGCACTACCTCGCTCAGGAAGGCATTCTGGCCGTGCGCCGCGCCAAGAAGTCCGACATCGAAGCGCTCTCGCGCTCGACCGGCGCGCGCATCATCTCGAACATCGACGACATCGAAGCCGACGACCTCGGCTTCGCCGGCTCCGTCGCCCAGAAGGACATCGCCGGCGACGAGCGCATCTTCGTCGAGGACGTCGAGGACGCCCGCGCTGTCACGATGATCCTCCGCGGCGGCACCGAACACGTCGTCGACGAAGTCGAGCGCGCCATCGAGGACTCGCTCGGCGTCGTCGCCGCTACGCTGGAGGACGGCAAGGTCCTGCCCGGCGGCGGTGCCCCCGAGACGCAGCTCGCCCTCGGTCTCCGAGACCACGCCGACTCCGTCGGTGGCCGCGAGCAGCTCGCCGTCGAGGCCTTCGCCGATGCCATCGACGTCATCCCGCGCACTCTCGCGGAGAACGCCGGTCTCGACCCGATCGACTCGCTGGTCGACCTCCGAAGCAAGCACGACGGTGGCGCAGTCACCTCCGGGCTTGACGCGTACACGGGTGAGGTCGTCGACATGGAAGAGGACGGCGTCGTCGAGCCCCTCCGTGTCAAGACCCAGGCCGTCGAAAGCGCAACCGAAGCAGCCGTCATGATCCTCCGCATCGACGACGTCATCGCTGCTGGCGACCTCAAGGGTGGCCAGGGCGACGACGACGAGGACGAAGGCGGACCCGGCGGCCCAGGCGGCGCGCCCGGCGGAATGGGCGGCGGCATGGGCGGCATGGGCGGCGGTATGGGCGGCATGATGTAAGCGAGGTTTCGAAGAAACCTCGGCACGCCGAGCGGGGAACGAAGTGACCCGCGAGGCAAGCCACATTGGCGAAAAAGGCGGAATCGCCGCAAAGCGGCGATTCCGAGAACCGCGGCCTTCGGCCGCGGATGCCTGCCTCGCCCGTCGACCTCGTGAAGAATCGGTGCGATTCTCTATTTTTGTTTTCAGTATAGGTGGATAACGACGCTATGACGATAGCGTAGCCGCGGTGAACGCCGTCTCGCCCCTAAGAATCCTACTATCACGAAGTAGACGCCACGGTCAAACCGACGTATCCCTTTGAGTCGGTATGGACCTGACACGGACCGAACGGCGGTTGCTGTGGGTCGGAACAGCACTAGCGGGCGCGCTTCATCTGCTCGTTCCGGGGCTGTTACTGTCGCTGGCGCGGCTGGGCTATCGCTGGGTGCTGTCGGTGGAGTTCACGCCACAGGACGGGGCCCATCGTCGGGTCAGGCTGCTTGGCGTTGGGAACCTCGTTGTTGCGGCGGTACTGAGACGGCTACTCGACTGAAACGACGGCTACTGCACGGCAGACTCAACGTATGCGACAGCCTCGGCAGGGGTGTCGACGTGTTCGATGGCGTCGCCGTCGGCCACGCCGTCGAGGCGGTGGGTACCGAGCCCGGCGACTGGGCGATTTATGTCGAGGGCGTGGCCGAGTTCCGAGAGCGTTCCGGTGCCGCCGTCAACGGCGATGACGGCCGCGCCGTTCATCACGACGAGGACGTTTCTGGCGTTTCCCATCCCCGTCGCGATAGCTGTCTGGACGTAGTCGTTCGCGTCGGCCCGGCGCTCGCCGGGTAAAATACCGAGAGTGTGACCGCCCGCCTCGCTCGCACCGCGACAGACGGCTTCCATCACACCCGTGAGACCGCCACAGACGACGTCGTGGCCGTGCTCACCGAGTAGTTTCCCGACCTCGCGTGCCTGTTGGTACTGTTCGTCGGTAACTGTCGAGCCGCCGATGACCGAGACGCGCATAGCTGGTCGTGCAACGGGAAACAGAAAAACGCCGCCGGATTACAGTTGGTCGAGCCAGTCTTGCGCGCGGGATTCGGTGGTTTCGGCGATATCGGCCAGTTCGGCCGCGTCGTACTCGGCCAGGTCCGCGACGCTGTGAATGCCGGCGGCGTGCAGCCGTTCGGCGTAGGTGGGGCCGATACCGGAGACGCTATCGACGTCGGCGGGTTCGTCGGCTGCGTCGGCGTCGTCCTCGGTAGCGTCGGCATCGACATCGTCAGTCGCGTCAACCTCGATATCAGTGGATTCCGACTGGTCCACTGTGTCGTCTTCAGGGGACTCGACCTCGATGTCGACTTCCTCGCTCCCCTTGCTGCGCTCGGAGTACCACTCGGCGACCTCGGGCCAGAGGTCAGCGTGGGTCGACGACGAGACGGAGAGACCGATGTGGCCCGTCGAGAACTCGATGGTTCGCGTGTCGTCGCTGGCGATGACGTCGTTGAACGGCTTGGAGCCTCCGGCGGGATGAGGTGGTCGTACTCGCCCATGAGCTGGAGGACGGGCATGTCGATGTTGTCCAGGTCGACGTGCTTGCCGTTGAGCTCAAGCTCGTTCTTGTAGAGTTTGTTGTCCTGATACACGTCTTCGAGGAACTGAACGTAGGCCTCGCCGGCGACGTCGATACCGTCACCGAGCCACTGCTCCATCCGGCCGAAGTTCTCGACGAAGCCCTCGTTTTCCATGTTCTCCGCGAACCGGATGTACTTCGTGACGTAGTTCTCGACCGGGTCCATCAGCGCGAAGCCGATGTCGAGCATGTCCGAGGGGACGTTGCCGAACGTATCGACGACGTCCTGCGGGGAGTAGTACTCCTCGGAGCCCCACTCTTCGAGGACGCCGCCGGTGTGATCGAAGCACAGCCCAGCGGCCATCAGGCCCAGGGTGTTGACTTTCTCCTTGTGGAGCGCGGTGTACATCACCGACATCGTGCCGCCCATACAGTAGCCGAGGATGTTGATCGCGTCCTGACCGGAACGTTCGCGGACCACGTCGACGCAGTTGTCCATGTAGCGGTTGACGTAGTCGTCGAGGGTGAGGTGCTGGTCGAGCCGCGACGGCTCGTTCCAGTCGATGAGGTACACGTCGTGGCCTGCCTCAAGCAGGCGTCGGACGACCGACCGCTCTTCCTGCAGGTCGAGGATGTACGGCCGGTTAATGAGCGCGTACACGATGAGAATCGGCACGGCTTCCTTGTCCTCCTCGGCGACCTCGATGCCGGCGGCCTCGGCGTCGTAGTGGAGGAGTTCGAGCTTGTTCTCCTCGTAGACGACGTCGCTGGGCGTCTGGCCGACTTCGACGGACTCCATCAGCTCCAGTCGCTCGTCGGCGATCTGACTGGTCTCGGCGGCGTCGGTCATGTTCTCCAGCGTCTTGCGCTGCCAGTTGAGCGCGGCCTCGAACGGATTGAACGGGTTACTGGACATGAGTTACTCTTCCATGTGTTCGAGAATGCGGTCGAGCTTCTGTTCGACCGCGTGCTGACGGCGCTCCAGTTCGATGAGCCGCTCAGCAACTTCGTCGACATCGTTGCGCGTTGGGAAACCCATCTGCTCCAGAGCGTCCTGACTCAGGTCGTCGGCCTCCTGTTGCATCTCCATCATCGACTCGACGAGCTGGCCGTTGGCGGCCGCGAAGGCCGAGGTTCCCATGACGTGTTTGAACGCCTCGTTGGCGGACTGCAGCCAGATATCACGGAACTCGGCGGGGTCGACGTCCTCGCCCTGTGCGGCGTCGGTCGAGCGCTCGACCATCTGCTCGGCGGCGTCGATCCACTCCTCGTAGGCGCGGTTGTAGCCATCCATCCCGTCGGCAAGGTCCTCTTCTTTGGGAATCGTGTCCTCGACGGCGTCGGCCCACGACTCCACGAAGGCCGCCTGGGCCTTCATGTTCTGCTCCATCGAGTCAGCGACCGCGTTGTTCATCTCCTCAACCATCTCCGTCCATTCCTCCTGAATGTCGTTTGTATTACTCATAATAGTACCTCGGCGGCGGGCGCACAAAAAAACCGACTGTCGTATTTACGCTTCGACGTCGACAGCGTCGGCGGCTTCGGCCTGCACTTCCTCGACCTGTTCCTGAATCTCTTCGACCTGCTCCTGCACTTCTTCGAGTTGCTCGCCGAACTGCTCGGCGGCCTCGACAGACTGCGCTTCGAGTTCCTCGTGGGCCTCGACGAGCATATCGACCTGATCGTTGACGGCGGTGACGTACTCGTCGGTCATCTCGTCATAGGTGTCAGCGCCCTCTTCGAGCTCCGTTTCCATGTTGTCGAATATCTCGGCGTGGTTCTCGAGCAGGAAGTCGAACTGCTCGTCGACGGTTTCGCGGATCTGCTCGACAGTCTCGGTCATGCCGGGCATCGTCGACGCCATCGCGTCGAGGTAGCTGTGGAAGGCGGTCTGCTGAAGCTCGACGCCGCGGCGCTGTGCCGACTCCTGTGTGTCGAGGCTGTCGATGACCGCGCTGTTGACGTTTTGCTGGAAGGAAACGCTCTGTTCGAGCGCCTTCTGGCTCTGCTCGATCGTGGTACGCTGCATCTCGAACGCTGTCGTGACGGGGGTTGTGTAGTCTACCATTGTTGGATTACTCGCTGTTGTTGTTAGTGACCGGGAGGACGACGGCTTGAACGATATCGCCTTCGTCGATGCCCAGCGCCTCTCGCTCCGCATCGGGGATGCTGATCCGACCCCCGCTTTGCACGCGGGTCTTGAACGTCGCCATCTGGCTCATGGCACCGAGCTGATTCATATCGAAACTCGGCATGCCACCGCTGGCGAACATCTGTTTCATCAGCTGCTGTTGCTGTTCCATCGCGTTCTCGCTTGCCTGTTGCATCCCCTTGAACATCGGAGGCCACAGCAGGCCATCATCCTCGTCGGCCATCGGTCAACTACATGTACTCTCCTCAACAATATAAACTTTCCGCTGAAACCCATTGAATACCATTGATTGGTAGAGAATGGTATTACCGATTGAGGAGCGTCGAGGGACGTGCTACGCTCTGTAGCACCGATAACTTCAACCCCAAATACACGTCTGACGCCCGTTAGACGGTATTTACCGACATCTGAGGCGAAACCAACACCAAGGTTTAATACTCCGACCAATAAATTAGCAGAACAGATGAGTTCTGAATCGCCACGAAACCCGCTGTTAGACACATGGACTGAAACATCGTCACATATGTTCAACAGCGTCGTTGCAGCTAACCGGGCAGCGTTCGCTGCGTTCGGCGTCCAGCAGGAGGACGAGAACGGCGTCACGCCCGCAGACCGTATCGAGCCGGACGAAGACCTCCCGGAGTGGCACGTCTCGATCTCCGAAGACCACCCGGGCCGCCTCGGCGTCGGCGACCACGTCGATTTCACGAAGACGATCTCGGAGAACGACGTGCAACAGTTCGCCGCCGCGAGCGGCGACACGAACCCGCTTCACCTGGACGACGAGTTCGCAGAGCAGACGCGCTTCCGCGGCCGTATCGCCCACGGGACGCTCGTCGGCAGCCTCATCAGCGCGGCCCTGGCACGCCTGCCTGGGCTGACGATCTATCTCTCACAGGACCTGGAGTTCCACAACCCGGTCCGTATCGGCGACCGACTCACTGCCGAGTGTGAGATCGTCGAGGACCTCGGCGACGAACAGTACCGGCTAACCACGCGCGTCCTCGCAGACGACGAAGTCGTCATCGACGGCGAAGCGGTCGTCCTCATCGACGACCTGCCAGAATAGTCAGCAGAACGCTCGAACGGCCCGGTTGAAACGGTCGGGGTGTTCCCGCGGCGGACAGTGCCCGCAGTTCTCGAAGATTTTCAGCGTGCTATCAGTGACCGTCCCGGCCGCCTGCTCGGACCACCGACGGGGGAGCAGTGGGTCGACGGCCCCGTGAATCAACATCGTCGGCACGTCTATTTCCGCTAACCGGTCGGAGTAGTCGGTCCGGAAGCCACACCACTGGAACTCGCTGCGCTGCCAGCGCCGCATCGCCCGGACGGTCTGGCGGTCGACGGCGCTGTCGACGTCCTCGACCAGTTGCTGGGGTGGCTCCCCGGGACCCATGCTTCGGAGACTGTTTCTGATCGCCGATTGGGACGATCCCACACCCTGCCAGAGCATATTTCCGAGTATCGGTGTCTGCAAGACGCTGCTGGCCGCTGTGCGCCAGTAGGCGTCGGAACCCAGTCCGTAGCTGTCGACTAATACAAGCCGTTCGACCGGACCGCCGTCGAGCGCGTGTCCGAGCGCGATTGCGCCGCCCATCGAAAGGCCGGCCAGCGCGGGTTCCTCGATACCGAGCGCGTCGATGAACTCGGCCACGGTCTCAAGGTAATAGTCGGTCGTGTACGCGCGGTCTGGCTTGTCGCTGTCGCCGTGGCCCGGCAGATCGAGTGCGTACACCGTCCGTTCCGGCGCGAGTGCGGGGAGTGCGTGACGCCACGAAACTGTCGCGGCGTCCAGCCCGATGCCGTGGAGAAACACCAAAGGCGGCCCCTCGCCGCCGGTCCGGTAGTGAATATCGACGTCCTCACCGTCGACGGACAGTTCGACGCGCTCGGACGAAATCCCTGTCGTCATCGGCGTTCGTTCGGGACCGAGGGCGTATGAGCCTTTGTATCCGCCCAGTTATCACGGCGGGAGCGTCCGAAATCGGTCACTCGGGTCGCTCGTACGCACCGTCTCGCTGGAGTCGGGCTTGCTCGCGGACGATAGCCGGCGTCCGACAGCGACCCGGTTCGCCGGTGACCTGCGGGACAGTGCAGTTGTTACAGCTCTCACACAGCGCGTCTGCGCCCTTGAGCAGGCGAGCGCCGAGCCGCGGCTCCGCGTAGAACGGGCGAGCCATTCCGACCGCATCGGCGGCGGGGACGGTTCCAGTCGCTCCGAGGAACCGATCGCAGTCGGCCCGCGTCCGAAGTCCGCCCTCCAGCAGAACCGGCACGTCCACGCGCTCGCGGACCGCCCGGCAGAAGTCGGCGTTCCACCCCGGGTCGCGGCTGAAACGGCAGGCTTGCAGGCGATTAAGCAACTGAACGGCACGCGCTCGTAGTCGGCCGCCGAAGACTGCTGCGTAGTCGTCCTGCAGGTCACTCGCGTCCCAGGCCCGGTCCGGAAACGCACCACGGACAATGCTCATGTCCCAGAACGGGGACACCTCGACCGGAACGAGACCATCATAGCCGATAGCCGCCGCTCGCGTCGCGATAGCCACGCCATCCCTCCGAGTGAGATGCCGTCGAACGAAACTCGGCGCAGCGGTCTCAGCTGGGACCTTCGTGACCAGCGGCACGTCGCCGGCGTGTTCCCGAACGGCGTCGTGGATTGCTTCGAGGAAGCGGACGCCGTCCCGGAACTGGTCGTTCCGACGGTTGTAAAACGGCGAGAGGAACTGCTGGATAAGGCTCATGTTCGCCGCAGAAAGGTGGATGCCGTCGTATCCCGCCTCGACGGCGTAGCCGGCACAGCGCCCGAACTGCTCGGCCAGGGCCCATACCTCCTCTGTCGAGAGCACATCCGGCTGGAGCGAAATCAGGCCAAGCCGGTCAAGCATCTGGAGCTGCCACGGCGGGTGGCTGACGGCGAGCTGGCGCTGGTCCGGGTGCTGTCGGCGGTACTCGGTGTGCCACGTCGCCATGCTCCGGAGACCACCGTGGGCCAGTTGCAGGAAGATTCGACCGCCGTGGTCGTGAATCGCCCCGGTGAGCCGTTCGAGCCGCTCGACGAAGGCGGGGTCGTGGACCCGCGTCATGTTCGGCGCGGCACAGCCGCCGCGGTCGGTGACGATGCTCGCCCCCTGAAAGAGGAGGCCGACACCGGAGGCTGCCGTCGGTCCGAGTTCGTCGATAAGCGTGTCGACTGCGGCCGCGCCGTTGCCGGCACACTCCAGTACCGGTGCGCGGTACAGCCGGTGGGAGACCTCGACGCCACCGAGAGACAGCGGCGTCTCCAGCGCGGTCACGACTGCTCGCGCTCGTCGAATGTTGCCACAGTACGACCGCAGTGCTGTGGTGTCACCTGCTGAACCGCCGCCCGGACCTCCGTCGGCGAGTCGAACTCGCCGTCGGTGCTGCCCGCGAGCGCGGCCGAGAGGTCCTCGGCGGGCGGGTCGGCGCTGCCGTACTCGTTTGCCAGTTCCTCCACGCGGACCGGGTACGCGGCCCCGCCGGTGGTGCGGTCGACCGACGCTTCGACCCGGCGGGCACGTTCGCTGGCCCGCTGCCGTGCCGTCCGCTGTGGGTCCATGTGCGTGAATAGCACAGAGATCGTCAAAATTCTATCGCTACTTCTCGACCGGCAACAGCGCGACGCGCTCCCGGACGGCGTCGGGAAGCCCACCGGCCGTCGCGGCGAGTTCGGTCCCCGTCACGTCGAAGAACGACCGGACGCGACCCTCGTCGTACGCGCCAAGCGTCGACCGAGGCGTGAGGTAGTCACGGACCTCGTCCACAGCTGCCGCGATAGCGTCATCGCCCTCATTTCCTTCGTGCGTATCTCCAGAGTCGAGATCGACGACAGCCACGACGACGGGACAGGTCCCCTTGCTGACGCCCATCGTCAGCGCGCGGTTGATCTGGCGGCGACCGGCCGCGTACAGCAGGATCTCCACGCCGAAGTCCTCGGCGATGCCTTCGCCCCGGTCGTGGGCCCGCGTCGCAAGTTCGACGGCCAGTTCGAGGTGGGCCTGGTCCACGACGTAGCGGGCGTCGAACGCCTGTACCGTGACATCGTGGCGGTCACCGATTGCACTGAGCGTCTCCACGAACGCCCCCACGTCGTCGATATCGGCAGTGCCCTCGACGACCCGCATCAGAAATCACCCAGGCTCGACTGGTCCTCGTTCGCCGCCGCTTCGGCGTTCGTGTCGGTGTCCGCCTCGTCGTCGAGGTCGACGGACACGTCGGCTGCGGGTTCGACGCCCTCCATCGACGGGTCGCGGTGGCCGGCGTTCTCCAGCACGTTCTCGGCCGTTTTCCGGCGGCCCCGGAGCGCCGCCAGGACGACCGACTTATCGGCGTCCCGGAGCTGTGCGCGGTCGGTGATACCGGCCTGAAACAGCCGGCGGGCGCGCTTGCGGCCGACGCCGCGGACGCCGGCCAGGTCGACCAGTTCCTCCCGGACGCCGTGTTCGACGCGGATGCGGGCCTCGCTGATGGCCCGCGCAGCGTCCAGATCGACCTCGCTGGCCAGCGATTCGGCGGCCCCGAGCAGCCACTGGGCGGTTTCGACCTTCCCGCGGATGTCGCCCGGGCCGACGCCGTACCGCTCCGTGATGGTCGCCTCGTCGACCTCGGTGGCCCAGTCTTCGAGCAGCCGGGCGGTCTTCAGCGCCGAGAGCCAGTCCTCGAAGCGACCCTCCTCGAACTCCGACGGCGTAGGGCCGAGCAGCTCGTCCTCCCGTTCGAACAGTTCCATCTCGTACTCTTCGCGGTCGCCCGACCGGAGATACAGTTGGTACATGTCCGGCGTCCGTGAGACGAGGTGGTACAGGCCCAGCGCGGAGATGTCGTCCGGGTCCGCGTCGGCGTCGACGCTCCCATCGGCACCCTCGGCCAGTTCGCTAGCGGTCGTGAAGCCGCTGTCTACCGGCGGTTCAGCGGGTGCGTCAGCCGACGACCCGCTCGCGGAGGTGCTGTCACTTGCGCCGCGCCCCCAGTCCCGGAGGCCGTCGACGATTTCGGCGGCACTCATCGGGTCAAGGTAGAGCCGCGAGACGGTGTGGCCCAGCGAGGTGGCATCCAGTTCCCCGGCCTCGATTTCGAGGAAGTCGTTGCGCTGGAGGTACGTGAGCACGTCGTCGACGACCCGTTCGAGCTGGCCGCTGTCGTCGGTCTGGCTGGCGTACAGCGTCTGTTCGAGGAACTCCAGCAGGCCCGACCGCGAGCGGGCGAAGCCGGAGGCGACGGTCGCGAGGATGTGGGTCCGCAGCGCCGGTTCGGCCGCGAGTTTCGACCGGACCGGCTCCGGGTCGGCCCAGACGTAGCGCTCGAACAGCTCGTCCACTTCGTCGTGGCTGGACGCGATGAGAACAGCCTCGCCGTAGGGGTCGAGTCCCGGGCGGCCTGCCCGCCCCATCATCTGATGCACTTCGAGCACCGAGAGCGGGGCCATTCCGCCGGCCGAGCCGTCGTAGCGCCGCCAGTCGCGGACGACGACGCGCCGCGAGGGCGTGTTGACGCCGGCCGCGAGCGTCGGCGTCGCGCAGACGACCTTCACTAGCCGGTCCCGGAAGGCGTCCTCGACGAGTTCGCGGTGGCCCCGGGAGAGGCCGGCGTGGTGGAACGCCGCCCCGTCCGCGACGCGTCCGCGAGGTCGTCGCTCGTCTCCGTGTCGCTCACGTCGCGGATCTCCTCGGCGATGTCGGCCAACTGGTCCCGCTCCTCGGCGGTAAGGTGGGGCCGGACGGTGTTCGCCAGTCGGCCCGCCGCCGCCTCGGCGTTGCGCCGGGAGTTGACGAACACCAGCGTCGACCCGTCGTCTTCCAGCGTGTCGCGGACGATTGCCGCCGTCTGCTTCTCGTTGTTTTGTACCGAGAGTCGCTGCTGGCTCCCGTCTTCGAGGTGCAGCGCCTGCCCGTAGTGGACCCCCTTCTGGAGGTCGATAGGCCGCCAATCAGAGTCGACGAGCCCCGCATCGAGCCACGTCGCCAGCGCCTCGGCGTTGCCGATGGTCGCCGACAGCGCGACGGTCTGCAGGTCGGGGTTGAGCCGCCGGAGCTTCGCCAGCGTCACCTCCAGTGTCGGCCCCCGCTCGCCGTCGTCGACGAGGTGGACTTCGTCGGTGACGACGCAGGTGAGGTCCTCGATCCAGGGGGCGTCGTTGCGGACCAGCGAGTCAACTTTCTCGCTGGTGGCGACGACGATGTCCTTGTCCGCGAGCCACCCGCCCTCGGACTCGTAGTTCCCCGTCGAGACGCCGATGTCGAGGCCGTACTGTTCGAACTCCTCGAAGTCGGCCTGCTTCTCGCTGGCCAGCGCCCGAAGCGGGACGATGTACAGCGCCTTCCCGCCGCGGGCGACCGAGGAGAGCATCGCTAGCTCGGCGATGAGCGTCTTCCCGCTCGCCGTCGGAATCGACGCGACCAGGTTCTCCCCCTCGGTGACGCCGGCCTCGACAGCCTCGGCCTGGGGCGGATACAGCTCCTCGATACCGTCGTCGCGCAGGTGGTCCGGGAGCCACTCGGGCACGCCCGGCAGGTCCGCAACGTCCATTACACCCCGCTTGGGTCCTGCCCCGATTTAAACTGTCGCACTGCAACCGCATCGACTCACTGGCGGATCGAGCACCGAGGGGGAACGCCTTTGCCCGCGAGCGGCCAACACGAGGTATGCGAGTCGAGTACGACTACGACACCTGTATCGGGATGTTCCAGTGTGTCGCCGAGTGGGACGCCTTCGAGCGCGACGAGGACGCCGGCAAGGCGGTGCTGGCGGACAGCGAGGAACGCGAGGAGGACGTGTTTGTCCGGGAGGTCCCCGACGACGCCGAACTGGACGCGAAGTTCGCGGCCCGGTCCTGTCCGGTCGACGCCATCACGATTTACGACGACGACGGCGAACAGCTCATTCCCTGATTATTCCCTCGACAGTCGCTTCGAGCACGACGGTGTCAGCGGTGTCGCCATCGGTCGATTTCGCCGCGGCTGTGTCGGCCTGACTGGGTTCGTCGCCGCGATTGCTGCGCCGGACGGTCACGTCGCCCACGAGAGCGACGCCGGCGTCGGGACGTGGGTCAACGTTCACTACCGTCAGCTCGCAGACTAGCGTCTCACCGGTGTACACCGGGCGCTGGAACTGCAGGTCCATCTGCGAGGCGAGCACTTCGAGGTCGCCGCCGATACTGGTCAACAGCGACGCGGTGAGCAGCCCCTGAACCATCCGCCGACCATCTCCGTCAGGCTCCGTGTGGCGAGGCTGGTCGTCTCCGGAGAGGGCGGCGAACTGGTCGACATCTTCGGGCTGGAACGTCCGCGTCTCGGTGAACGTCTCGCCGGCTTCGACGGAAGGCATGTGCTGGCCTGTCGGCGTTACGGGAGAAAAGTCTATGGCCTCGTCCCGAAACCCACAGGGGGCTGGACTTCCCAGGTCAGAGCGATGTCGACTGGTGGTCCCCTCCGTCGTCTTCTGACTGCGTTCCCGGCATTGCTGGCCAGTGCAGGGCTCGTCGACCGAGAGAAGGCGACTGCCGCGACGGATCTCGCCGCGCCGGTGATGGTCACCGGCGGGCTCCGGATCCTGCTGCGCCTCGCCGACTTCCTGATGGTCGGCCTGGCGCTCGGTGACGCGGCTATTGCCGGCCTCGAACTCGGCTTCCAGTACTACTTCGTCGGGTTCGGGCTCTCGCTGGCGGTCTCCTCCGGGACGATAAGCGTCGTCTCACGGCTGCAGGGAGCCGACCAGCCCGAGCGCGCGAACCTCGCTGTCAAGCAATCGCTGTGGATCGCGTTGCTCATCTCCATCCCGCTGTCGGCGCTCTGCTGGCGCTATCCGGATCTTCTGGTGGGGGTTCTCACCGACGATCCGGCGACCATCCGGTTCGGCGCGACGTATCTGGCTATCGTGATGCTGTCGCTGGCCCCGCGGTTCTGGAGCATGGTCGCCGCCCGCGCGCTGGCCGGCAGCGCCGACACGAAGACGCCGATGTACGTCCGCCTGCTCACGCTGCCGACGAACGTCGCGCTCAACGCCGTCCTCATCTTCGGGGTGGGCCCGTTCCCCGAACTCGGCATCGCCGGTGCGGCGTGGGGGACGGCCATCGCGAACACGCTCGCGGCGGTGATTTTCCTCGGACTGTTGCTGTCCGGGCGCTACGTCGTCACGCTCCGGCCCGGCGGAACACAGTTCAGCGCCGACCTCATGCGCGAAATCGTCCGCGTCGCGCTCCCGCTGTCCGGAATGCGACTGCTCCAGACGTTCGCCCGCTTTCCGTTCCTGTTCATCCTCGGCGTGCTGGGGACGCCGACGCTCGCGGCCTACGCCATCGGCCGCCGGGTGATGCTGCTGGCGCTGATGCCAGCATGGGGCTATGCGACCGCCGCGTCGACGCTGGTCGGGCAGTCGCTGGGGGCCGGTGACGAGCGGGAAGCGACCGCCTACGGCTGGCAGACGCTTCGCGTCGCGCTCGCCGTCCAGCTCGTCGCGGCGGTCCTGCTCGTGGTGTTTGCCCGCCCTATCGTCGCCCTGTTCGGGACGGCCTACCCCGATCTGGCGGCAGCGTTCGTCCGCGTCTTCGGCCTGCTCGTCGCCGGCTTCTCCATCTCCCGGACGATGCGGGGCAGCCTTCGTGGCGCTGGTGACACCCGCTGGCCGCTGTACGGGACGTTTCTGGGCGGCTACTGCTACCGGCTCCCGGTGGCCGCGCTCGCCCTCCCATCGTCGTTCATCGTGACAGTTCCCGTTCTCGACATCGCCGTCTCGCCGGGCCTCGGACTCGGACTACCCGCAATCTTCGCTGCGCTCGTCGGCGACTTCTACCTGAAGGCCGCGGTCAACGCGGGCCGGTTCTGGTCCGGCGGGTGGCGCGACGTCGCCAGACGGTCGGGCGTCGGTGCGATAGACGACTGACGCCGGAGGCTATCAGCCACACCGGCCCGCTGTCGACCGCGTCACTCGACCTGCGCGACGGCTTCGACCTCGACGACGGCCTCGGGTGTTGCCAGTCCGCTCACCTCGACCATCGTCGCCGCGGGGCGCACGTCGCCGAAGAACTCGCTGTGGGCCTCGCCGACCCGCTCCTGGTCGTCGATATCGGTGACGTACATCCGGGTCTGGACCACGTCCTCAATAGCGGCGTCGAGAGAAGCGAGCGCGTCCTCGACGATACCGAAGGCGTGTTTCGTCTGTTCGTACGGGTCTCCCGGCGCGACGACCTCCCCGCCGTCATCCGTAGCGATGGTGCCGGCGACATGGACGGTATCGCCAGTGCGTATCGCCCGCGAGTAGCCAACCTGCTGTTCCCAGACGGTGCCCGTCGAAGTGCGTTCGCGGCGCATACTCAACACTCACTTTGGACCCCGAAAATCGTTTCTCAAGTTTTAATGTCTGGCCCGAGATACTCATTGGCATGAGCAAGGCCACAAAAATCGTCCTCGGAACAATCGGCGTGTCGGCACTACTGTCGGTCGGCATCATCATCAACCTCGTCCTGTTCTCGGCGTAGATGTTCACCGAGCGTTCACTGACCGGCGATCTGCCGGCAGTACGTGCGGCCTACGCCCCCGAGACGCTCGTACTGAACTGCGACCGTGACTTCGAGACACTGGACCCTGCAGTCGCCGAGGAACTCCTGCTGGTGACCGACAGCCTCGATCAGATTTCCTACGACGGTGCGTGGCTCCCGACCACAGCGCCAGAGGTGCTACAGGAGTACATCGGGAATGACCTCACCATCGGGATGCCCGGCGACGGCGGCGTCGCCTGGACGCGCCAGACGGTTCCGCCCTGCGTGTTTGTCAAGCCACGGCTGGAGACCTCGCCGGACGACTTCGTCTCGTTTCTCATCGCCGAGGCGCTCGTCGAGGTCAGTCTCGACGAACCTGAGCATTTCCTTGGCTTCTTCGGCGAGCGCTACCCGGAGTTCGTGGCCGCCACCGAGGACCACCTCGACGCCAACTCCCGGTACCAGCTCGCAGCGGCGGTGTACACAGCGTATCTGGGCCTCCAGACCCGCGCGGAGTTCGCCGACTGGGCCGACGACTACCCCGAGCTGTACGCGGCATGGGAGGATGCCGGCGAGCGCCTCCAGCCCCGCCTCGAAGACCTCCCCAGCGAAATCGCCCAGGGCCAAACGGAGTTCGCCGCGGCCGCCGAACTCGCCTGTAGCGGCGTCAAGCACGGACTCGACCTGCCCGCGCCGTTTGCCGCGCTCGACACCGACGCCTATCTGGAGTACGGCGCTGACTACGCCGTCCAGTGGGCCGAGACGACGTTCGAGAAGATGGAGTGACTCGGTTCCGCTTCGGAGGAGCGGAAGAATACGCTCTAATACGATGTGCTACAGCCGTTCCAGCACCGCATCGGCGTCGTAGTTGAGCGTCAGCTCCCGCGACCGACCGCGACCCTCGACGTTGGTGTAGTCGGCGTCGATGATGTCGAGCTGGTCGAGCTTGTTGATGATCTCGGAGTACCGGGTGTAACCCAGGTCTGTCTGCTCGGAGAAGGCGTCGTAGATGTCGCCGGCCTGCTGGCCGTCATGGGCGGCAATGACCTCCACAAGCGCGGTTTCCGAATCCGACAGTTCCCGCAACCGGCGGGAGAGGTGGACGTATTTGGACTTGTCGTAGGCCTCCTCGACGTCCTCCGTTTCGACAGAGCGGGAGGCACGCATCTCGGCGTTCATCCCGGCCCGGCGCAGGAGGTCGATACCGACCCGGAGGTCCCCGCCCTGCTCCTCGGTCAGTTCGGCGACGCGGTCCAGCACCGTGGGGCCGACGACACCTTCGTTGAACCCCCGGTCGGCGCGCTCGCCCAGGATGTCCGCGATTTCGGCCTGTCCGTAGGGGTTGAAATACACCTCCTCCGGGCGGAACACGGACTGGACGCGGGTATCGAGGGCGTCGATGACGTCCAGTTCGAGGTCCGAGGAGACACAGATAACGCCGATTTTCGCGCCGGAGTGGGCCTCGTGGGCGCGCAACAGCGAGTACAGCGTGTCACTGGCCTCGCTCTCGTAGAACAGGTAGTTCACGTCGTCAAGGGCGACGACGAGCACCTCGTCTTCCTCGACCAGTTTGTCGGTGATCTGTGAGAACAATTTCTTGAAGGAGATGCCCGAGGACGGTGGTTCGTAGTCGAATATCTCGGCGAACAGGCGCGAGAAGACGGCATAGCGCGTCGAGTCCATCTGGCAGTTCACCCGCACGGTTTTCACGTCCGTCTGGGCGGTGAGTTCGTCGAACAGTATCTGGACGGCCGTCGTCTTCCCCGTTCCGGGCGGTCCGCGGGCGATGACGTTGAGCGGGCGCGACCCGCGGACGGCCGGCCGGAGCGCGTACTTCAGGGTCTCCATCTGGGTGTCCCGGTGTTTGAACGTCTCCGGGAGCCAGTCGATTTCGAAGACGTGTTCGTCCCGAAAGACGGACTCGTCCCAGCCGAGCATCCGGTCCTCGGGGTCGTCGCTCATCACTTTCACCGAGCTTCGCGGCCCACTTAACCATTTGCCACAGGTTCACGAGCAGTGACAGGTACACGAGGGATCGCGGTTTCGCCGGCCGTCGCTACTCGAACTTCCCGAGTAGATCACTGTAGAACCCATCGGCATCGTCGGCACCGTCGTCGGCGAGCTTCTCGACGATGAGTTCCGGCGTCGACCGGGCGAGCTTTCCCTTCACCGGTGAGCGCTCGACCCGCAGTTCGCCGTTTTCCAGCCCCTTGGCTTCGATACCGTCGATGCTGATGTCGTTCTCGGCGGCCTCGCTGATGTCGCGTGCGAGGTGGGAGACGAAAATCGCCGTGGCCTGTCGTTCGCCGAGCGCTTCGAGGATGCCGGCCATAATCTTCGCGCTGGCCCCGGGTTCGGTTATCGACTCGAGTTCGTCGACCAGCACCATCACCGGGCGGTCGTCGGTCCCGGCCGCTGGGCCGTCGGTAGCGGCACCGTCGTCTCGTCCCGGGTTGCGGTGATCGACGTCCGCGACGAGGTCCCCGAACTCCCGCAGCGTGGCCTCGAACGCGCCGGCGTCCAGCGTGCCCTGGGTCTTGGCGTGGTAGTGGAGTTCCGAAACCCGGCCGACGCGGGCAGACTCCGCCGGGACGGGCAGGCCCATGTGGGCGAGCGTCGTCACCAGCGCCACGAGGTCCAGCGTCGAGGTCTTGCCGCCGCTGTTGACCCCCGAGAGGACGGTGACGCCCTCGACAGCGTAGTCGACGGGCTCGACTGTTTCGAAGGGGACATCCAGCAGCGGCGAGCGCCCGCCCTCGATGGCGACGCCCTCGGACTCGGTCAGGTCCGGCATCGTGCAGTCGAAGTCCGCGGCGAAGCGGGCGATGGCCAGCTCCACGTCGAGTTCCAGCGCGGCGTCGACCAGCGCCGCGGCGTCGTCGCGCATCTCGGCGAGGTCGTCGGCGAGTTCCCGCTTCCGGCGGGTCGCGCGCTGGTCGCGCGCGGCAGTCAGTTCCTCGCGGAGACGGGCAACGACATCCTCGCTGTGTTCGACAGGATAGGCGGGCTCGTCGGGGAACGCCCGGCGCGCCGTCGCCTCCATGTCTCGGAGCGCCAGCGCGTCGACGAGGTGGTCGCGGGCTTTCTCGACGGCGGCGGCGTACTCGTCGGCCAGTTCGCGCTGGAGCAGCGAGTCGACGCCCGCGCCGCGTTCGACCAGCGACAGCAGGTCCGTCCCCTCGATGGTCACGTCCTGCTCCTCGATGGCCTCCCGGAGGTGGTCGTTGGCGACGCTTTCAGCCGTGGAGACCGCCGCGTCGAGATCGTCGACAGCGGTGGCGAGGCGGTCGAGTTCCTCGTCGCCGCTGACACTCCCGTCCTCGTCTAGCTGGTCGAGCGCCGACAGGAGCGTCTCCAGATCACACGGCGAATCGAGGTCGGCGACGCGGTGGACCTCGGCAGCGGCCCGTATCCGGTCGCGGTTGCGAGCGAAGAAGGTGAGCACGCGTTCGGGCACGACGGATTCGGGCTCTTCGAGCGCGTTCGGTTCTACCCGGACATCGCCATCCACGTCAACACCGGCGAAGGCCTCGTCCAGCGCGACGACCGTCGAGTACGAGCGGGCGAGTTCGGCCAGCTGGCGGGCGTCGTCGACGACCTCGACACTGACCTCCGGAATCGCGGCCTGCGCGTCGGCGTAGCGCTCGGCGTCGCGGGTCGCCAGACAGCGGTCCCGGACCCGCACGTCGCCGGGTTCAGAAAGCGGTTCGACGGCCGACAGGGCGTCGAGAACTGCCGGGTCGGGGTCGCGGGCCATCGCCGACTCGGCGAACGCCCGGACCTCCTCGATGCGGCTGCGGACGCCGCTGGGATAGATCGTCTCCAGTCGCTTCGCGGCGTAGTCGGTCACTGTCCGCTCGGTCAACAGGGCCAGCGCGTCCTCGTGGATTTCGCTGGCGCGTTTCGTCGCGGTGAACCCACCGGGGTCGTCGTGTTCGGCCCTGATCGCGCCGCGAGCGATGCGGGCGGCCCGACCCTCGCTGATGCCCGGTGCGCGTGCGAGCGACGCCACGTCGCCGTCCCGGAGTGCCGCCTCCGGATCGTCTAGTTCCCGGAGCGCCGCGGCTGTCTTTGCCCCGACGCCCGGAACCGATTCGAGCTCCATCTGCCCGCCCATTCGACGCCAGCGAGAAAAAACCCGTTGCCAGCGGCTCCGGCGGCGGAGTGGGCGTCCGACACCGCTTCGACCACGTCAGCTGAACACCGAACGCGAAGGCGTTTTTGCGCTCCACCGAGAAAGGAATCCCATGTCTGCTGTTTCGGAGAAGCTAGCGGCCGCCCGCGAAGACCTCGAATCGCGAGACGGCGTGCTGATCGCCTTCTCCGGTGGTGTCGATTCGAGTGTCGTCGCCGCACTGGCTCACGACGCCCTCGGCGACGACGCTATCGCCTGTACCGCCAAGTCCGAGACGCTCCCCGCTGCCGAACTGACGGACGCCACGCGCGTCGCGGAGGAGATCGGTATCCGTCACGAAATCGTGGAGTTCTCCGAACTCGACAGCGACGAGTTCATCCAGAACGACGACATGCGGTGTTACCACTGCCGGTCGATGCGCCTGGGCGCGATGTACGACCGCGCCCGCGAACTCGGCATCGACGTGGTGTGTGACGGGACGAACGCCTCCGACGTGGGCGAGGGCCACCGCCCCGGCCTGCGCGCCGTCGAAGAACTGGACGCCTACTCCCCGCTGCTGGAACACGACATCGAGAAGTCCGAAGTCCGCGAAATCGCCCGCGAGTACGACCTCTCCGTAGCCGACAAGCCCTCGATGGCGTGTCTCTCATCGCGGATTCCGACTGGGCTCGAAGTCACGGAGGAACGCCTCTCCCGCGTCGAGAAGGCCGAGCGCCTCCTGCGAACGTGGGGCTTCGAGCAGTTCCGCGTACGCGACCACGACGGCCTCGCCCGCATCGAAGTCGGCGAGGAAGAACTCGAAGCCGCACTTGATCCCGACTTCGTTCGCACCGCCCGCGACCACATCGAGGACTGTGGCTTCGACCACGTAACGCTGGATCTCCACGGCTACGAGACAGGAAGTGTGAGCCCAGAAACGGAAGAATCAGCCGAAGAAGACGTGGTCAGCAACGTTTTCGACGCTGACTACCCGTCCGTCGACTGAGGGCTCAGTCAAGCAACGTCCGCCAGCCAGTCAGTTCCTCGCCGACCAGTTCGGGGCTGTCCCCATCGAGCCGAATCTCGTTGACGGCGCAGTTCGCCTGTGAGTGTTCGGCCAGCGCCGCGTCCGGGTCTATATCCGTGAGTTTCGCCAACAGGACCTTGATGACGCCGCCGTGGGTGACCACCAGCGTGGTTTCACCGGCGT
This sequence comes from Haloarcula sp. CBA1122, assembly GCF_009741785.1. NCBI lineage: Archaea > Methanobacteriati > Methanobacteriota > Halobacteria > Halobacteriales > Haloarculaceae > Haloarcula > Haloarcula sp. CBA1122. The sequence continues at coordinate 6,185 of NZ_WPCB01000050.1, read as the reverse complement.
CGGTCGTCGCGATTGCCCGGTCCCAGGCCGACTCGACCCGTCCGCGGAAGGTCGGGATGCCCTCGCCGCCTTCCGGGGCCGCATCGAGTGAGATGACGCTCGCGTCCCGGTCGTGGCCGGGAAACTCATCGAGCAGTTCCTCCGCGTACAGGCCCTGCATGGTTCCGAAGCCGCGCTCACGCCAGTCAGTCTCGAACTCAGGGTCGGGCAGGCCACCGTAGCCGTCGTTGGCTGCGGCGGCCGTCTCGCGGGTGCGTCGGAGGTCCGACGCGAAGACGCGGTCGACGCCGTAGCGCTCATCGAGCCACGCCCCGAGCGCCGTGGCCTGCTCCTGTCCCTGGTCGGTCAGCCGACTCGGCGCCCATCCCTGGATGCGCCCGTCGCGGTTCCACGTCGTCTCGCCGTGCCGGGCGACGAGGAGGGTTCCCATCTTATTCACCCCGGTTTCGCCAGCGCGCGACGGCGATGGTCCCCTCGTAGAGGAGGATGAGGCCGGCGGCGACAGCGATTGCGGCGTTTCGCGGGAGGCTGAACTGGTTCACGAGGCGGAACAGCGTCGGGTCGGGGCTGCCGAGGTAGCCGACGACGATGGCGACGGCCCACACCGGCAGGCGGGCGGCCCGGAACCCGCGCCAGAGCTTGACCGAGCCGTAGTAGTTCTTGTTCACGTAGGCTAGCGCCTCGAACAGGACGATCATCCCGCCGCGACGAGCATCGGCGTGGCGTTCCCGAGGCCGACGGCCGCCAGCGTCTCGGTGACGGTGGCCGGAAGCCGCTCGTAGTAGCCCGTCGGGACCGGCGCGGGGCTGAGCAGGTAGCCGGCGATACCGAAGACCAGCCACGCGGCGGGACGGCGAGCGGCGAGGTCGTCGGCCGTCGGCACCGGCGACGTGCTGCCGGTCCACCGGAGGAGCAGCAGGGTCCCCTCGAACAGGCCGATCATCGTCACGGCGACCATGAGCGGGGCCATCCCGGTCGGGTCCGGGCTGAACAGGAACGCCACGGCGGCGAAGCCACCCCAGAAGTACAGCCGCCGGTCCTGGAGCCACTGGCGCGTCGTCACGCCCATCATCACCGCAAGCATCACGAACAGCGGGATCTGGAAGATGAGCGCGAACAGCCCGAGCATCAGGATGATGAGGTTGAACGTCTCGCTCAGGCCGAAGGCCAGGTCGGCCGCGCGGTCGGAGTAGGTGATGAAGTAGTCGAACATCGCCCGCAGCACGGCGAAGTACGCGAAGCCGACGCCGACGGCTGCGAGGACCAGACTGGTCGGGACTGCCGCGAGGTAGTAGCGACGCTCGCGGGGGTACAGTCCCGGCCGCATGAACAGGTACGTCTGGTAGACGAACACCGGCAAGGCGGCGATAAAGCCGACTAGCGAGGACACTTTCAGCCGCGCGAGAATCAGCGCAAGCGGGTTGTACACGTTCGGACAGTCCGCCCCTTCAACGACACTGCCCTCGGCATTCGTCGCGACCTGACCGCATTGGCTTGCCGGGCCATCGAGGAAGGAGTACCACAGGAAATTGATGAGTTCGTCGGAGTACGGCAGGGCGATGACGGCGACGACGGCCATCACGCCGACGACGACGAACAAGCGCATCGCCATCTCCTCAACGTGGTCGGCGAGGGGCATCTCCTCGTCGTCGGGCGCGCCCTCGTCGACGATGTCCTCATCTGGGTCGTAGGTGGGTGCGTTCCCGCCGCCGTGGGTCGGTGTGGCACTGCCACCAGCCGGTGACGGCGTCGACTTGCCCCAGTCGGTCGGGACATCTGCCGGGACAGCGGCGGCAATGTCCGATGCGTCCCGGTCAAACAGCCCGGCGCTGGATTCGGATTCAGTCGGCGTGGCGTGAGAGCCAACGGTATCCTCATTGCCGCCGGCCGGCGCGGGACCGGGGCTCGTTACTTCGTCCGTCTCCCGATCGGCATCGGCCTCGGCCACGGGGTCGGTGGGGATCGACGAATCGTCGGACTCGTCGTCGGACGGCAGTGGCGGCTCTTCGGACCCGCGCCGCTCGTCGTCTTCGTCACCGTCCTCCATCTGTTCCGGGCTTAGACGGTGGGTGTTGTAAACTTTCTTTTCGAGCAGTGACCGTCACCGGGATGAATAAATTGATAACGCCCACTGGGCTAGGCACAGAGAAGATGGCGAGTGCTATCGACGAGGACACCGTCCAGACGGTTCAGAGCGGGCGCGCCACGCTCGGCGCGATGCTCCGTTCGGCGCAGGTGCACCTCCAGAAGGTGTTCATCGTCTTCGTCATCGGGATGATCGGCACGATCATGGGACTGCAGTACGGCGTCTGGGACACGCTACGCGCCGATCTCCTGTACTCGCAGATGGACCTCACCACGCAGGAGGCCACGAGCATCGTCGCGGTCACGCCCTTCGACGTCATCCTCCTCCAGGTGAAAATCGGGGCCGTCATCGGGATTCTCATGTCGTTGCCGCTGTTGATCTACTTCGGCCGCGACGGACTCCGCCAGCGCGGCTGGTGGCCGGCCGAGCACATCCCGACCTGGAAGGGTGCGCTGTTCGTCACGATCAGCTTAGGTCTGTTTTTCGGCGGCGTGGCTTACGCCTACGAACTGTTCTTCCCGCTGATGTTCAACTTCCTCGCCGGGGACGCGTTCAAGGCCGGCTTCACGCCACAGTACTCCATCGTCAAGTGGTTCCAGTTCGTCTTCCTGCTGGCCGTCTCCTTCGGACTCGCCGCCCAGTTGCCCCTCGTGATGACGGTGCTCTCCTACACCGAGATCATCCCCTACGAGACGTTCCGGGACAAGTGGCGCTACGCGGTGATGGGGATTTTCGCCTTCGGGGCGCTGTTCTCGCCGCCGGACCCCTTCACCCAGATTATGTGGGCCGCGCCGCTGTGTGGCCTCTACGGTATCAGTCTCGCGCTGGCGAAGCTCGCGATGCTGGTCCGTCGCTCCGGTGATCTGGTGAGTACGTGGAACGTCGCCCGCGGGCACTGGAACACGATTCTCGGCGGTGCAGTGCTGGGCGGCGGTGTGGTGTACTACGTCTTGGCGACGCCAGCATTCCAGTACATCCAGCAGTTCGCCGAGGTGTTCCCCTCCGACCGGCTCACCGGCGACATCCAGCCGCCGGCGCTGTTCGGACTCCCCGTCGAGAGCACGGCACTGCTTCTCGCTGCCGTGTTCGGTGTCATCGGTGCTGTCGTCGTCCTCTACTACCACGTCCTGACCGCCCTCTCGGAGAAGGCCGGTCCCGGTCAGGTCGGTGACCCGACGGCTATCGACATCGACGAACTCAACGCCTCGGCCGTCGAGGTTGCTCCGCCGGAAGTGTTCGAGGAGATGACCGAGGACGAGGCGCTTGCTCACGCCGACAGCGCTCTTGCGGACGACAACAAGGAGAAAGCTCAGGCCGTCCTCGACCGGTGGGACATGGCCCACGAGGACGACTCGGAGGGTGACGGTGGCGACGGCGCGGACGAGACCGCCGAAGCGGACGAAGAAGAGGCAGGCGTGTTCACCTCGACGACCGCCGGCATGGTCGATGCCTTCACCGAGGACGAGACTACGGAAGACGAAATCGGCGGCTACTACTACGACATTCAGTTCATCCTCAGCGCGCTGGCCTCCCGGGCGTTCGTGATTCTGGGCATCTTCGGGGCAGTGCTCGCCGCCGCGTTCCTGTTCCTCTATCAGGGCGGCATCGGGTCGATACAGCGGACGTTCGTCAGCCGGCTCCCGCCGGAGATGGCCGCCGACGTGAGCATCGTCACGCTCCACCCCGTCGAGCACCTGGTGTTCATCGTCAAGTTCTCGACGATACTCGGGGCCGTCTCTGTCATCCCCGTTGTGCTGTACTTCGCGTGGCCGGCGATGCGCGAGCGCGGCCTCGTCATCGGCAACCGCAACATCCTGGGCATCTGGGGCGGGACGCTGTTCGCCGCGCTCATCGGCGGGAGCCTGCTCGGCTTCCTCTACGTGGCCCCGATGACCATCTCCTGGATCGCCTACGACCAGCTGAACTCGAACATGGTCATCGCCTACCGGGTGAGCAAGTTCGGCTGGCTCGTGTTCTTCCTCACCATCGGGATCGGCCTGCTGGCGGAGATCCCGGTGACGATGTTCCTGTTCCACAAGGGCGGGATTATCCCGTTCCACCTGATGTACGAGCGCTGGCGGGAGGTCGTCATCGCCATCGTCGCCCTCTCGGCGATTCTCTCGCCCAGCGGCATCTTCACGATGTTCATCGTCGGCATTCCGACCGCGCTGGCGTATATGCTCGGTCTCGGCATCCTCTGGGTGTACACGCTCGGCGGCCGGCGGACGACGAACCGCCGCAGCGAACCGGCTGACTGACCGCAGCCACGGACGCTTGGAATCGTATTCGACGATGATTACGCCGTCGTCGCTGTCATGGAACGTACGAAGATACTCGTAGCGGTCGGTAGCAGCGCTACCACCACGAATACAGCGACGAGCCCCCACCGCCAGCGGTAGACGTCCGAGCGTTGCTTGCCGCTTCAATCTGCGGGTATATTCCACAACAGTAACTGCAAAACAAAACGAGTCAGATAGTCATCCCGGCGCATGCCGTCTACGTAGAGACAGACGGTCGTCGAACCACAGTACATATGCTCACCCCTGATATATTCCTCAGATATGCCCAAGATAAGCGTGGAGGTCCCGGCCGAACTGCTGAACGACATCGACAAGCACGTCGGCGAAGACGGGAAGTTCGTCAACCGAAGCGAAGCCATTCGGGCCTCGGTGCGGAAAACGCTCGACGTGCTTGACGACATCGATGAACGTCAGGGACGACTCGACGATGACCAGTGAGCGGTCGGAGGCGGTGCGCGTCGGCCTCGTCGCGCTGTTCGTGACGGCGCTGGTCACTTCACAGGTGACCGCTTCGAAGCTGCTCGCGTTCTCGCTGCCGTTCTCGCTCCCGCTCGCCGGGTCGACGCTCGTCCTGCCCGGGGCCGCGCTGGCGTACGCGCTGACGTTCTTCGCCTCCGACTGCTACGCCGAACTGTACGGCCGGCGGGCCGCGACGGTCGTCGTCAACGTCGCTTCGCCATGAACTTCGTCCTGCTGGCGCTGGTCTGGAGTACCATCTTCGCCCCCGGGCTCCCGCAGGCGGCCCAGCCGGTGGATCTCGCGGCCTTCCGGAACGTTCTGGGGGCCAGCACAGCCATCGTCGTCGCCAGCCTGTCGGCCTACGTCGTGAGCCAGAACTGGGACGTGTTCGTCTTCCACTGGCTTCGGGACCGAACCGACGGCGAGAAACTCTGGCTCCGTAACATCGGTTCGACGGCCACCAGCCAGCTACTGGATACGGTCATCTTCGTCGGCGTCGGCTTCATCCTGTTTCAGGGCGTCCCGCCGGCCGAGGCACTGGCGCTCATCGTCGGCCAGTACTTGCTGAAGCTCGCTATCGCCGTCCTCGACACGCCGTTCGTCTACGCTGTCGTGGGCTTCGCCCGGCGAAACGACGTCGCACCGACCCCGGCACGGGCCGACTGAAAAACGACTGCCAGCGGCTCACTCGACCGGTTCGGCGAACGCGTACCGGGGCTTCACGTCGTCGATGCGGACCTCGACGGTCTCACCCGCTTCGACGCCGCTGACGAACACAGTGAAGTTCTCGACTTTAGCGATACCGTCACCCTCCTCGCCGATGTCGTCGATAGTGACTTCGACGATGTCACCCTCGCGGACCGGCCCGGTCAGGCGGTGTTTCGCAACCAGATACAGCTCCGAGGAGGAGTCACGGGAGGCGTCGGGGCGGACCTCACGGACGTACTCGAACTCCGGTTCGATATCGGCGATGAGGTCGTCGAGGTCCTGTCCGTCGAACACCTTCGCACAGAAGTCCCCGCCCGCGTCGAGCAGGTCCGTCGCGACCTCGAAGGCCTGCCGGACCAGGTGGACCGACCGGGCGTGGTCGAGGTCGTACTGGCCGGTCATATTCGGGGCCATGTCGGAGATGACCACATCGACCGGGCCGCCGCTGCCGTCGCTCTCCCCGACAATTTCGCGGATTTCGTCTTTCGTGCTGTTCTCGGTCATGTCGCCGCGGACGTACTCGACGGTCGGTTCGGGGTCCTCCAGCTCGTCGATGGTCTGGCGGTCGACGCCGACCAGCGTCCCGCGCTCGCCGATGCGCTCGGCCGCGACCTGCATCCAGCCGCCGGGGG